>JAYUFL010000124.1:0-32021 GCA_043738745.1 Bacteroidota bacterium | reverse complement strand
GTAAATTTTCCACCTCCAGCACATACTAAAACTAGGCTCAAATTATTTTTCAACAACTCCTTGATGGAATTGACTAAAAAGTAAAAATTTTTGTAGTTTGGACGAGATCCTACAAATAAAATATAATTTTCAGGTAAATTTACTTGTATTTTTTCATTAACCACAATTGAATTTCCATGATACACAACATCGATTTTATTTTCATTTATTTGAGGATAAATTCTTAAAATATCTCTTTTTGTGTTTTCTGAAACTGCAATTATTCGGGTTGCTTTTTCCATTAAATTCAATTTGTTACTCGCTACCAAAAATGGGTCGTTTTCAAAATATTGTGGAAAAATTTCATGAATCATGTCATAAACTGTTAGTACGTAAGGCTTTCCATTTAAATTATCTAAAAAATAATCATTATAATATGTCGAAATGAAAATATGAAAATTTTTATTTGAAAATCCTAGTTTTAACAATTTTTCATTTTGCTTATTTGCTCTAGTTCTTGTACTAATGCCAATTTTTTTTAATAAATTAAAAAACTTAATTTGATTTTTATATTTTTTGCTTATCAAATTACTATCATTAATATATATATTTTCGGATTGGTACAACGGTACAATAATTTCCAAATCATTTTTTTTTGAAAGCCTAGAAAAAATTTCAGTATAATATCTTGAAATCCCTCCGTATTTTTGATCATTAAATATTTGCGGATCTAAAAAAATTTTCATTCTGTTAATTTTGATTACTTAAAATAATTTTGAACAATATTGATACGATGTATCTGTTAAATATACTATTTTACTGGGTTCTTTTGAAGTAATTAATTCTACGAGCAATAAAACTTAATTTTTCATTAAAACCATTATATTCTACTTAAAAAGCAAATATAATAAATTTGTTAAGTTAAACTTATGATTTACTAAATTCTATTTTCTAATTACAAATAATATACATTTGTAAAATAAACCCATTCGTATTACAAATGCTACAATTCCTAGACCTCAAAAAAATTAACCTAAAACACCAAAGCGAAATCGAGGTCAGTTTGCTTAAAACTTTTCAATCGGGCTGGTATTTGCTTGGAAATGAAGTTTTGGAATTCGAAAAAAATCTTGCGATATACATAGGTACAAAAAATGCTATTGGAGTTGCCAATGGTCTCGACGCCTTACGATTAATCATAAAAGCGTATATTGAACTTGGTTTTTTTGAAAAAAATGACGAAATTATTGTCCCATCAAATACTTATATTGCATCGGTTTTATCTATAACTGATAATAATTTAAAACCCGTTTTTGTAGAACCAAATATCGACAATTTCAATATCGATATTTCGAAAATCGAAGCATCAATAACCTCAAAAACTCGAGCAATAATGGTTGTTCATTTGTATGGACAAGTTGCTTTTTCTGAAGAATTGGTTTCTTTAGCCAAAAAATACAACCTGAAAATTATCGAAGACAACGCCCAATCAATTGGTGCAGAGTTTAATACAAATAGAACTGGAAATTTAGGTGATGTTGCTGCTTTTAGTTTTTATCCAACCAAAAACCTTGGTGCTTTAGGCGATGCTGGTGCGGTTACGACAAACGATGATTTGTTAGCAAAAACAATTAGAACTTTGGCAAATTATGGCTCTAACAAAAAAAATATAAATGTTTTGCAAGGTTTAAATTCTCGATTAGACGAAATTCAAGCATCGGTTTTGAATGTGAAATTAAAATATTTAGATTCAGAAAATAATCGACGTCGAGAAATTGCCAAAATGTATTGTTCGGGTATTAAAAATTCAAAAATAATTTTACCCATTTATCCAGAAAATGAATTGGAACACGTTTGGCATTTATATGTAATTCGAACCGAAAACCGCAACGATTTGCAAAAATACTTAACAAAAAACAACATTCAAACCTTGATACATTATCCTATTCCGCCTCATAAACAAGATTGTTATCTCGAATTTAATCATTTAACTTTTCAAATTGCAGAACAAATTCATAACGAAGTTTTAAGTTTGCCAATGAGCCAAGTTTTGACCGATGAGGAAGTAAATCAGGTTATAAAAATATTGAATAATTACTAAAAAAAAATGGACTTAAATCAAGAAATACAAAATGCCTTGGAAGTGCTACAAAAAGGTGGAATTATTCTCTATCCGACCGATACCGTTTGGGGAATTGGCTGCGATGCATCGAATGAAGAAGCCGTTGATAAAATTTATAAACTCAAAAAAAGAGCCGAAACCCAAAGTATGATTGTGCTTGTAAATGGCGACCGAATGATTCACAACATTTTCAAAGAAGTTCCTGAAACCGCTTGGCAAATTATCGATTTATCTGACTCGAGCGGTAGCGAACAGGCGAAGCAAAAACCAACAACATTAATTCTTGATAAACCTCAAAATATTGCCAAAAACTTAATTGCTTCCGATAATACTCTCGGAATTCGTGTTGTTAAAGATTCGTTTTGTTTCAAATTAATCGATAAACTAAAAAAACCGCTGGTCTCGACTTCGGCAAATATTTCAGGAAAGCCAACACCATTGACTTTTTCAGAAATTTCAAAAGAAATTTTAAATGGCGTTGACTATGTTGTAAATTTGTCGCGAGAAAAAAAATGTGGAAATCCATCG
This sequence comes from Bacteroidota bacterium, assembly GCA_043738745.1. Taxonomy (GTDB): domain Bacteria; phylum Bacteroidota; class Bacteroidia; order Flavobacteriales; family Flavobacteriaceae; genus Flavobacterium. Next base: position 29,392 of record JAYUFL010000124.1, on the reverse strand, counting down.
ACAATAATTAAAATTGCTTTGGATAATCAGGTAAAAATTATTCGTCAATAAGTTTTGTATATTTGTAAAAAATAAATGAAAAATGAAAAAAAAATATATTCTAATTACGCTTTTATTATTGTCAATCGCTACGTTTTCTCAAAAAAAAGAAAAATTGAAAGGCTCTAAAATTGTATCTATTGAACAAAAAAAAACAGGTGCTTTTCAGAATCTTGAGTTAGAAGATGATTTGGAAGTTATGATTATAAAAGGCGAAAAATCGAGTGTCGAAATCGAAGCCGATAATAACATTCACGAAGCACTAAACATTTCTTTAAACGGAAAAACATTGCGCTTAAATATGGTGAAGAACATTACTGGTTATAAAAAATTTGCAGTCCGAGTTACTTACACTGATACTCTAAAAACGGTAATAACAAAAAATGATGTAATTATAAATGCTTTATCAGAAATAAACTTAGAAGATATTACTTTTAAAAGTTTCGACGCATCGAAATTATTTTTAAACGTAAAGTCAAAGAAATTTACCCTTTTTGCAAACGATAGGTCTCGTTCGGAATTGAATATAAAATCCGATGACGCAACAATTCAATTAAGTAAAAATGCACAAACCAAATCCATAATTTCGTCTGGAAATCTAAAATTCGATTTATATCAAAATGCAAGCGCAAATGTAGAAGGTGACGTTGCTGAAATGAAACTTAGATTAGATAATAACTCTGAATTTACTGGAAAAAAATTAGTTGCTAAAAAATTAGAATTAATAGCTGAATTAAGTTCCAAATGCTCCGTAAATGTTAGTGAAACTATGAGTATAGAAGCCTCCGGAAGTTCGGAAATTGAATTGTACGGAAATCAAAAAATCGATTTAAAGAAATTTGTTGATACTGTGAGACTAATCAAGAAAAAATAAATCGCATACAATAATTAAAAAACTGACATTCCAGTTTTGGTAGTCAATAATTCGAGTGCAGACATTCCGAGTTCTGAATTTCCTTTTTCATTGAGTCGAGGTGACCAAGTGGCTATAACAAAGTTTTTTGGGTACAATGCTGCTATGCCTCCTCCAATTCCACTTTTTCCAGGCAAGCCGACTTTGTACGTAAATTCGCCAGATTCGTCATAAAATCCACAAGTTTGCATGAGTGCATTTAATCGTTTTACTTGACTTTTTGTCAAAATTTGTTCTCCAGAAATAGACTTTCCTTCATTTGCAAAAAAGAAAAATGAATGTGCTAATTCTTTACATGTCATCGCTAACGAACATTGATGAAAATAAAAATCTAGAACCGTTTCGACATCATTTTTTATATTCCCAAAAGATTTTATGAAATTGCATAAAGCGGCGTTTCTAAAACCTGTTTCTTTTTCGGATTTGGCTACTTCTAGATTATAATTGATGGTTTTGCAACCCGAAATTTTACGTATAAATGCCAAAAAATCTTCTTTTGGATTTTTGAGATTAGAAACCAACATATCAGCAATTACTAATGCTCCAGCATTTATAAATGGATTTCTTGGAATTCCTTTTTCATATTCTAATTGCACCAACGAGTTGAATGCGCTTCCTGATGGCTCTACTCCTACTCGATCCCAAACTTTTTCGTCTAGGAACGAAAATGCCAAAGTAACTGTTAATGCCTTGGAAACGGATTGAATGGAAAATTTTTCGTTGCAATCGCCAATACCAAAATCCTGATGATTAATTGTTGTGAGATGAATCCCAAATTTGCTAGCATCTATTTTTGCTAATTCAGGAATTGATGTTGAAACATTTCCGATTTTTGGAATTAGTTTCGATTCCTGATAAATTTCTTTTAAAATTTGTTCGAAGTTCATTTATTTTTTATGTTTTTTGTTTCTTCTTTTTTGCTGCTGGAAACAAAACATTATTTAAAATAAGTCTATAACCTGGCGAATTTAGATGTAAGTCCAAAACCGTTGGAGGATCGCCCACTTTGTGCTGAAAATCTTCTGGGTCGTGTCCGCCAAAAAATGTAAACATTCCTTTGCCTTTTTCGCCATGAATGTATCGGGCTTCATTATTGATTTCATTTTCGCCCATCACAAGAATATTTGTTTTAACAAATTCTCTATCAAAAGATGTGGTTTGCCCCATAAATCCTTTGACAAGTGACGTATGATTTTGACACAACATACTTGGAATTGGATCCCATTTTGCAGAAAAATCCATGAGTGTAAAATAATCTTTTTCGAAAGGAATTTTTCGTTTTTCGGTCATATCAATATCCGAAAATTCGTAATGTTCTGGCAGACGATCTAATGTGAAATTTTTAAATACAAAACAATTCGAATAATTCAATTTCGATTGATAATTACCTTCACTTGGATCTCCATCGAACATAGTTTCGCAAATATCGACACCATCGGCTGCTAAAGCAATATCAAAACTATCGGTTGCAGAACACATGGCAAACATAAATCCACCCCCAATTACAAAATCTCTTATTTTTTTTGCAACGGCTAATTTTTCTTGCGAAACTTTTTGATAACCTAATTTTGTGGCTAACGCCTCTGCTTTTATTTTTTGTTCATTGTACCAAGGAGCATTTTTAAATGCGCCATAGAATTTGCCATATTGCCCCGTAAAATCTTCGTGATGCACATGTAACCATTCGTATTGGATGAGTCCATCGGCAAGTACATCTTCATCATAAATTGGAGTAAACGGAATTTCAGCATATGTTAATACCAAGGTAACGGCATCGTCCCAAGGTTGTTTTCCAGGTGGCGTATAAACTGCAATTTTTGGTGCTTTTTCTAGTACTACGGCATCCATATTTTGTGATGGACTAGAAATTTCTTGTAAAATACTGGCTTCTTCAGAATCTGAAAGCACTTCGAAACTTACTCCCCTAATTTGGCATTCTTTACGTATTTCTGGAGCATCGGGTAATAAAAATGAGCCTCCACGATAGTTTAGTAACCAACTTGCTTTATAATTTTTTGATAAACACCAATACGTAATTCCATAAGCCTTGAGGTGGTTTTTTTGAGTCGTTTCGTCCATTGGCACAAGCACAAATGACGCTTTTGATGCAATCGAAATAAAAATAAATATAGTGTAGAGTAATTTTTTCAATTAATTAATTATTTTATTTCAAAGATAAACGTTTTTAAATCAAAGAACAGAAATAATTGTATTCCTAAATTACAAATTAGGTTACTTTTAGTTTATTTTTTGAGATAAATATTCCAAAACATTTTTCTCGATTCGTTCATTTATATTGCTCAAATCCGCTTTTATAAACTTTTCTCCAAGAATATTTTCGTACAATTCGATATATCTTTCGGAAACCGAGGCAATATATTCTGAATTCATTTCTGGGATTTGCTGACCTTCCTGTCCCTGAAAACCATTTTCTATTAACCAACGGCGCACAAACTCTTTGGACAATTGTTTTTGCTCTTCGCCTAATTCTTGGCGGTCTTTATATCCGTAAGCATAAAAATATCTGGAAGAATCTGGTGTGTGAATTTCGTCTATAAGAACAATTTTTCCGTCTTTGGTTTTCCCAAATTCGTATTTGGTATCCACAAGAATTAATCCTCTGGAAGCAGCAATTTCTGTGCCTCGCTGGTATAAATCTCTGGTATATTTTTCGAGAATCAAATAGTCTTGTTCGGAAACAATTGCTTTAGATAAAATTTGTTCCCGAGAAATATCTTCGTCATGAGAGCCATTATCTGCCTTGGTTGTTGGAGTGATTATAGGGTTAGGAAACTTGTCGTTTTCCTTTAATCCATCAGCCATAGCAACGCCACAAATAGATCTTTTTCCGTGAGCATATTCGCGTGCAGCGTGACCGGAAAGGTAACCACGAATTACCATTTCGACTTTAAAAGGTTCGCACAAATGACCAATAGCAACGTTTGGATCGGGCGTTGCAATGAGCCAATTTGGTACAATGTCTTGGGTTAATTCCATGAATTTGGTTGCAATTTGATTCAGAATTTGGCCTTTATATGGAATTCCTTTTGGCAAAACAACATCAAAAGCCGAAAGCCTATCGGTGGCAACCATAACCAAAAGTTCATCGTTAATGTTGTAAACCTCACGGACTTTGCCGCGATAGACAGATTTTTGATTGGGGAAATTGAAATTTGTAGTTGTAATTGTATTCATCATTGTAGTTAGTTGTGTTGTGCAAAAATAGGAAAATTACATAGACAATAGTAGAGAAAGATGAGTTTTTGATAAATTTGAATGTTTAGTTTTTATATTAATTTCAAATTAGACCTGCTATTAAGTATTTAAAACCTCCTAATCATTATTCTCAATTTGCTTATATGCATCGATAACTTTTTTGACCAATCGGTGGCGCACAATATCTTTGTCGTCTAGGTAAATAATTCCGATTCCTTCAATATCTTTTAGGACTAATAGTGCTTCTTTGAGTCCCGAAATAGTTCTACGAGGCAAATCGACTTGTCCTGGGTCACCCGTAATCATAAATTTGGCGCTTTTTCCCATTCGAGTCAGAAACATTTTCATTTGCGAATGGGTTGTATTTTGTGCTTCATCCAAAATTACAAAAGCATTATCTAATGTGCGACCACGCATAAATGCTAATGGTGCAATCTGAATTATTCCTTTTAGGATATAATCTTCTAGTGTTTGTGGTGGCAACATATCGCGCAAGGCATCGTACAAGGGTTGCATATAGGGATCGAGTTTCTCTTTCATATCGCCTGGCAAGAAACCTAAATTTTCTCCTGCTTCGACGGCTGGACGAGTTAGAATAATTTTTTTAACCTGCTTTTCTTTTAACGCTTTTACGGCCATGGCAACTCCTGTATATGTTTTGCCTGTTCCTGCTGGGCCAACGGCAAAAACCATGTCGCATTTGTTGATAGTATCGACCAACAATTGCTGATTTGGAGTCATGGCTTTAATGAGTTTTCCTCCAATTCCGTGCACTAAAATTTTGTCGTGATCTGCCATTTTTTGAACTTCGCGAGAATCACTCAAAATAACACGATCGATAACATTGTTGTCGATAGTGTTGTATCTTGTAAAATGAGCAAGGAGTCTATTGAAGCGATTTTCGAATTCGTCTAGAACTTCTTTTTCTCCAAATGCTTTGATTGTTGTGCCTCGAGCAACAATTTTGAGTTTTGGATAATATTTTTTTATAGTTTCAAGATGTGTGTCTTGTGCGCCCCAAAATTCTTTGGGAGCGATTTCGTGGAGTTCGATTGTTCTTTCGTTCAAAAGTGATTGAATTAAATTAAAAAATACTATTTAAAATTATTAGATTTGCAATCAAATTTAGTGAATTAATAGTTTACACTTTTGATTTATTTATAAACAATTTTATGTCAATAATTACCCTTACTACCGATTTCGGGCTCAAAGACCATTTTGTTGGTGCTTTGAAAGGGAAAATTTATGCTGAATTTCCAGAAGCCAAAATTGTAAGTATTTCTCATAATGTTGATCCGTTTAATATCTCGGAAGCAAGTTATATTATTGGCGCGGCATATCCGAGTTTCCCGAAAGGAACAGTACATATTATTGGAATCGACATAGAATTAAACTCTGAAAATCAGCATATTGCAATCGAGTGGAATGATCAATTTTTTATTTGTGCCGATAATGGAATTCTGTCTATTTTGACTCAAAAAACCAAGCCTCAAAAAATTGTTGTAATTAATATTCATGACCGATTTCCAACAAAACCAACTGATATTGAGGTTTTTATAAAAACGGCTTGCCATATTGCAAAAGGAGGAACACTAAATGTTATTGGTAAAGATATTGAAACGTTAAAGCAAATAACCGAATTAAATACTACAATTTCCGAAGATGGAAGAACGTTAAAAGGAATTGTAACTTACATCGATCATTATGGAAATGCTGTAACTAATATTTCGAAAAAAACATTTCGAGATACACAAAAAGGTAGAGTTTTTGAAATAAATTTTAAAAATAAAATCATAAGAACCATCTTTGCAAAATATTCTGATGTTGGAAATTCTGGAAAATATCCTTTAAAACACTATGAAGGTCAAAAAATAGGCGTTTTCAACGAAGCAGGTTTTCTAGAAATTGGAATTTTTAGAAGTAATCCAGCAACGGTTGGTTCTGCAAATAGTTTATTTGGATTAAACTATCGTGATGTTATTTCTGTTCAATTTCAATAATATGTTTATAATTGTAAAATCTAAAATAGTTACATAGCGAACTGTCGTAGCAATCTAAATTCTAAAATTAATATGTTTGTTAGAATAGTAAAAATGAGTTTTCACGAAAAGCATATTCCTGTTTTTTTAGAAAATTTTGAATTAAACAAGGAAAAAATACGAAATTCGGTTGGAAATCGTTTATTAGAATTATATCAAGATAAAAATGATTCAACCATTTTCTTTACCTATAGTTATTGGGAAACCGAAAATGATCTTGAAAATTATAGAAAATCGGAACTTTTTGGAGAAGTTTGGAAATTCACAAAAGCATTATTCAACGCCAAACCAGAGGCTTGGTCGGTTGATAAATTAGTTAGTTTGGTTTAATAAATTTAATTTTAGGAACGTAAGCAACATTGCTTGGTTCCTCGCAATGACAAAATGAAAGCAATACTTTTAAGAGAAATAAAATCGTTTTTTGGTTCGCCAATTGGCTATTTGGTTATAGCGATTTTCTTGATTATCAACGGATTATTTCTATGGGTTTTCGATGAACAATACAATATCATGAATTCTGGTTTTGCAGATTTAACTCCATTTTTTACACTTTCGCCTTGGATTCTGATTTTTTTGATTCCTGCAGTAACAATGCGCAGTTTCTCCGACGAACGAAAACTAGGAACTTTAGAATTATTGCTAACCAAACCATTAAGCATCTGGCAAATCGTAAACGGAAAGTTTTTGGGTGCAATGTTGCTTATTTTCATTGCAATAATTCCTACCTATATATATGTACTCGTGATTTCGAGTGTTGGCAGTCCAGTAGGCAACATCGACTTGGGTAGCACTTTTGGGTCTTATTTTGGTTTATTATTCCTGATAGCGAGTTATTCGGCAATTGGCATCTTTACTTCTACTTTATCAGATAATCAGATAGTTGCGTTTATAATTTCGGTGTTTTTGTGTTTTATTTTCTATTTTGGATTTCAAGGAATTTCAAGTTATTTGCCATTTATTCAAAATATAATTGCTTCATTCGGAATGGATTATCATTTCAAGTCGATGTCTCGAGGCGTAATTGATACCAGAGATATTTTGTATTTTTCGAGTGTAACCTTTATTTTTTTATTACTAACAGTTTATAAACTAAAATCTTCTAAATTGTAATGAAAAATAACTCAAAAAACATCCAAAAATTATTGCTTACGATTGTTATTGTAATCATTATCAATTTATTAGGAAGTCAATTTTTTTATCGTTTTGATTTAACGCAAGACAATCGCTACACTTTATCCGAAACATCTCTAAAAATCATCAAAAACATCGATGAGCCTTTATATGTGGATGTTTATTTAGAAGGCGATTTTCCTGGAGAATTCAAGAAATTGCAAACAGAAACCCAACAATTATTGCAAGAATTCAAAGCAAGAAATTCTAATATTATTTTTCAATTTATCGATCCATTAGCCGATAAAGAAAAAAGTCAAGCCAAAAGTAGAGAATTGTTCAATAAAGGATTAACTCCAATTTCTATAACCGTTGACGATAAAGGGAAACAAGAACAATCGATGGTATTTCCTTGGGCTATAGCACGTTACAAAGGCAAAGAAATTAAAGTTCAGTTACTTAAAAATATGTTGGGCGCATCGACAGCAGACAAAGTTGTCAGTTCGGTGCAACATTTAGAATATGCTTTTGCAAATGCTGTAAACACGATTTCTGTTCAAAAACAAAAGAAAATTGCTGTAATTTTGGGTAACAACGAATTGCAACAACTCGAAATTGCCGATTTTTTGAAAACCGTTAAAGAAAACTATTTTATTGCTCCTTTTACATTAGATTCGGTTTCGAAAAACGCAGTTAAAACTTGTAGAGATCTGAAATTCTATGATTTGGCAATTATTGCAAAACCAAAAGAAAAATTTAGCGACGAAGAAAAGCAAGTTCTCGATCAGTTTATTGTTAATGGTGGAAAAACCCTTTGGTTACTTGACAATGTAAATGCCGAAATGGAGAATTTAACACAAACTGGAACAACTTTGGCTTTTCCTAACGATTTGAATTTGAATGAAATGTTTTTTAAATATGGCATTCGAATGAATCCAGAATTGGTAAAAGACGAGCAATGTATTCCAATAAAACTAGCATCTGGAGAACAAGGAAGCAAAACTGAATACCAGCAATATTTTTGGAAATTCTCTCCTTTTATTTATCCAGAAACCAATCATCCGATTGTAAAAAATGTTGATGGAATTAAGTTCGAATTCACCAATCCAATAGAATTATTAAAAAACGATTTAAAAAAAACTATTTTGCTTCGTTCTTCAGAGTATTCCAAAAAAGTTGGAACACCAATCCAAATAAACTTGAATATGGTCGAAGAAAAATCGGATAAATCGGAATATTTCAATAAAGGAAATTTAGCAGTTTCGGTCTTATTAGAAGGAAAATTTACTTCGATGTACAACAATCGAGTTTTGGCATTTGATGATAAAACATTTATTGGAAAAAGTAAAATCGATAACAAAATGATTGTCATTGCAGATGGCGATGTCATTAAAAATCAAGTAGATAAAAACGGAGAACCACTTGAATTAGGTTTCGACAAATGGACAAACAATGTTTATGGAAACAAGGAATTTGTTATGAATTGCGTAAATTATTTGTTGGACGACAACGGTTTAATTAATATTCGAAGCAAAGAAGTTGATATTCCGTTACTTGACAAAGAAAAAGTGTATGAAAATTACACCAAAAACCAATTTATTGCAGTTGGATTGCCATTGATAATATTGACGATTTTTGGAATATTATTTACTTATCTTCGGAAGCGAAAATATTCGAAATAGATACAAATATTAGATTTTTGATATTAGATTTAACAATTAGTTCAAATAAAATTTTTAATTCTAATAAGATTAAGATATATTTGCAATCGGTAAATTCTAAAAATATTTACATCAAATTAAAATAAAAAAAATGAAATTCATTGTATCAAGTTCGTACTTATTGAAGCAATTGCAAGTACTAGGAAGCGTTATCAATAGCAGTAATACTTTGCCAATTCTAGATAATTTTCTATTTGAATTAAATAAAACATTATTGACAGTTTCGGCTTCGGATCTTGAAACTACAATGTCAGCAACTTTAGAAATCGATTCGTCTAGCAAAGGAAGCGTTGCCGTTCCTGCGAAATTATTGCTCGAAATCTTAAAAACTTTTCCAGAACAACCCTTGACCTTTACGGTCGAAGAAAATAATACAATTGAAATTAGTTCGAATTCTGGAAAATATGCAGTTGCGTATGCAGCCGCCGAAGAGTTTCCAAAATCGGTAAATCTTGATGAACCATCGACAACTCTAGTTCCTGCCGATGTTTTAGCAACTGCAATTAGCAAAACTATTTTTGCTGCTGGAAACGACGATTTGCGACCAGTAATGTCGGGTGTTTTCTTTCAGTTTTCGCCAGAAGGTTTAACTTTTGTTGCCACAGATGCTCATAAACTAGTAAAATATGCAAGAACAGATGTAAAAGCATCTGAAGTTGCAGATTTTATTATGCCAAAAAAACCATTGAATATCTTGAAAAGTATTCTTGGAACATCAGATGCTGAAATTAAAATTGAATATAACAATTCGAATGCAACATTTTCTTTTGACAACTATTTGTTAATGTGTCGATTGATTGATGGAAAATATCCAAACTACGAAGCAGTTATTCCAAAAGAAAATCCTAATAAATTAATGATTGATCGTTCTCAATTCTTGAGTTCTGTTCGTCGTGTTGCAATTTTCTCCAACAAAACTACGCACCAAATCCGTTTGAAAATTGCTGGTGCCGAATTGAATATTTCTGCCGAAGATATCGATTATTCTAACAAAGCCGAAGAAAGATTAACTTGTGATTATCAAGGCGATGATTTGCAAATTGGTTTTAACTCAAGATTTTTGCTTGAAATGTTGAACAATTTACAATCGGATATGATTATGCTAGAAATGTCTTTGCCAAATCGAGCGGGAATTCTAACTCCAGTTGATGGACTAGAAGATGGCGAATTGGTTACCATGTTGGTTATGCCAGTTATGATAAATAATTAATTATTTTAACGAATAGGTTAATTTCATGATAATAAAAAACCTCAATTTCTTATGAAATTGAGTTTTTTATTTAACAAATTGAAAATCTGTTTCTAACGTATTTTCAGAATTAGTACCTACAAAAACTTTAAAATCCCCAATTTCTGCTTCCCATTTGTTATTAGCTGTATAAAATTGAATAGTTTTTTCGTCTATTCTAAATTTTACAATTTTAGACTCATTGGCCTGTAGTTCAATTACTTCGAAACCTTTCAACTCTTTTACAGGTCTTGTTATACTAGCAAATAAATCTCTGATATACATTTGTACAACTTCTTTACCAGCTACTTTACTAGAATTTTTTATAGTTACCGAAACCTCAATTTTACCATTTTTGACAAATGTATTAGTGTTTAGTTTTAGATCTGAATATTCGAATTTAGAATAACTTAATCCATAACCAAACGGATACAAAGGTGTGTTTTTTTGATCTGAATAATGAGACCAAAAAACACTTTCCGGTTCATTCATTGTTGGTCTTCCTGTGTTTTTATGATTATAATAAATCGGTACTTGCCCAACGTTTCTGGGGAAAGTCATTGGTAATTTCCCACTTGGATTGTAATCACCATACAAAACATTTGCAATAGCATTACCACTTTGTGTTCCCAAATGCCAAGCCTCTACAATTGCTGGAATATGTTCGTCTGCCCAAGGAATAGCAAGTGGACGTCCATTATTTAGTACTAAAATAACATTAGTATTTGCCTTATAAACTGCTTCTAATAACTCTTGTTGTACACCTGGAAACCCTAAATCGGTTCTGCTTCGACCTTCACCCGTTTGTAAACCGTGTTCTCCTAGAACGATAATTACCACATCCGCTTGTTTTGCTACTTCAATTGCTTCTGGAAATCCGCTTTTGTCAGTAGTATTAATTTTTGTTTCCCAAACAAATTCCGTTCTTCCATTGGTTACGTCGGCACCTTTTACAAAAGTTAGTTGGTTATCTTTATATTTTTGTAATCCTTCTAGAACTGAAATTGCAGTATTGTCATCAGCACCAATTCTCCAACTTCCGAGTGGGCTGGTTTTGTCATTTGCTAATGCACCTATTAATGCAATTTTTAATCCTGCTTTTTTAAGAGGTAATATTTCATTAGTATTCTTTAATAAAACGATAGATCTCTTTGCCATATCCAAAACAATATCCTGAAATTCTTGTTTTCCAACCGTAGTTTTTTCATTACTTTCGTCGCAATATTTGTACGGATTTTTGAATAAGCCTAATTCGAATTTTACCTTTAGTACTCGTTTTACAGCATCATCAATTAAAGTTTCTTTTACTTTTCCTTCCTTAACTAATGTTTCTAAATTTTCAATATATGCTGATGATTCCATATCGACATCTGACCCTGCATTCATAGCGATTTCTGATGCTTGTTTGGTGTTTTTAGCATATCCGTGATTGACCATTTCGTTAATTGAGCCCCAATCGGAAACTACAAAACCTTGAAAATTCCAATCACCTTTTAAAATTTTTCTTTGCAAATAAATATTTCCCGTAGCTGGGATACCATTTAACTCGTTAAAAGAATTCATAAAAGTTTTTACTCCTGCATCTGTTGCGGCTTTAAATGGCGGAAAAATAATGTTTTGCAGTACCGATTCGCTTATATCAACCGTGTTATAATCGCGACCTGATTCTGCGAAAGCATAACCAGCAAAATGTTTTGCACATGCTAAAATATTTTTACTTGATGATAAGTCGCCCTGAAAACCTTGTACTCTTGCCACTGCAATTTTACTTCCTAAATATGGGTCTTCTCCTGAACCTTCCATTACCCTACCCCAACGAGCATCACGAGCAACATCAACCATTGGTGCAAATGTCCAATTTATTCCAACCGACGATGCCTCTTCGGCAGCCATTTGAGCAGATTTTTTTATGGATTCTAAATCCCAACTTGCTGCTTCTGCAAGCGGAATTGGACTTATGGTTTTGTATCCGTGAATAACATCAAATCCAAAAAGTAAAGGAATGTGTAACCTTGTTTGCTCAACTGCTATCTTCTGTAATATTCTAACATCTTTTACACCTTTTACGTTTAGCATTGAACCTACTAATCCATTTTTTAAATCTTGATATTTTTTTGCTGCTTGACCTTCTTTTGGAGTTGGTCCTGTTACATCATAAAAACCATTATACTGATTAAGTTGACCTATTTTTTCGTTTAAATTCATTAAACCCAAAAGCGAATCGACTTGTTGATCATAACTTTTCTTATTATGGTTTGTAATTAAATTATTTTTAGAAGTTTTACAACCAATAAGTGTTATAATAAATAAGTAGAAAATATATTTTAACAGTTTTAATTTCATTTTGAAAATTTGTTATTAAAAACAGTAGTATTTATCAATCTAAAAATTTTAATTTACTTGTTTATATACCCTAACATAATCTACTATCATTTTTTGAGGTAACGGAGTTTGTGCGGTTGGGAATCCAACAAAATTTCCACCAACTGCGACATTAAGAATTAAATAAAATGGATGATCATAAACCCATTGCCCTTTCGCACTTACATCATTTTTTTGAATTCGCTCGTATAAATATCCATCCACAAAGAAATCAATTTTGTCGGCATTCCACTCCATAGCAAAAACATGATAATCTGAGTCAAAACGATTGTTTAACAATGCATAACTATCTGTTATTGCACTACCGCCAGAGTATCCAGGTCCATGAATCGAGCCATGGTTAATATTAGGTTGCTGACCTTTAAGTTCCATAATATCCATTTCGCCACATTTTGGCCATGTTTCTGTTTGAGCATTTGAGCCAAGCATCCAAAAAGCAGGCCATATTCCGGGACCATACGGTGTTTTTAGCCGTGCTTCAAAACGTCCGTAGGTTTGTGAAAATAAATTTTGTGTTTTAATTCTGGCAGAAGTAAAAGAGGATCCCGCCAAGTTTTCGCTTTTAGCTGTAATAACTAAATTCCCACTTCCGTCCAAAGATACGTTTTCTGGATTTTTAGTATAATTTTCTAATTCTTGATTTCCCCAACCACCATTTCCTAAATCATAATTCCATTTGGAAGCATCGGGTAATTGTCCTGCCGAGCCATTAAACTCATCACTCCAAGTTAATTGCCAATTAGGCTGATCTATTTTTTGTTTATTATCAGTATTACATCCTATTACAAAATATGACATAATAATCATTGTAATAATTGAACTTAAATTATATATTTTATTTATAGAACTATTTTTCATTTTATAATTTTTTAGTATTAAATTAATTTCGGAAATATATATTATCTAAATATATGTCACCATTGCCATCAAACTTAATTTGAATTACATCACTCATATTAACTGGTGAAAAAGCAGTTAAAGGAATATCGATGCTCTTCCATCCCCCTAAACCCGACGATGGAACTGTTAGCGTATAAGGTGTCTCTACTGGTCCCGTACTTATAAGATAAACTTTTAGACTTGTTGAATTTGCTGTGTAGTAATCTAAATGTAAAAAGTTTTTAGAGGCTACATTTTGACTTGTTCCTATTTGTAGACCTTGGTAATTAAGTCCTGCATATTTAAGTGTATTATTGCCCGCTACTGAAACTTGAGTTGTTACTGTTGTTTGTCCCCAATTTGGATTTAAATTAGAACCAGCAACATTTGAATAAGCGTCGCTAAAAATTGAGGTAACATTTGCGGCTAAAACAGTCGGTATTGGTGCTGCAATAGTTGGCGTAGTAGGAATTACACTTCCATCATTATAAAAATAAATATTATCTGCATAAAAACTAGTAATATTAGTATTTGTACTACTCAAAATTATTTGTGCAAGATGAGTTTTACTTCCTAAACCTGATAAACTTGCCAATGGTATATCTAAACTTATCCAATTTTGTGAAACTAAAGTTGGATTTGTATATGTAATGGAGCCACTAGTATCGCCAACACCTCCATAAATGCCATCCGAACCCCAATCATTTAGTGCGATTTTTAAATTAGAACCTGCTGGTACTGCATTTGGCACAAAAATATCTATATGTAAATGAGACATTAAAGAAGCATTAATTGTTGGTGCACTAAATTGAACTCCTACAAAATTGAAATTAGTATAATTTAACACATGGTCATTACCAACATTGAAATCTGCTGATAATGTGGTTTGATATGGCGCGTAATATCCATTATAATAATCAACAGGTACATTTGTATAAGTGTCACTAAATAAGGAAATTACATCCGATGGGTTTCTGGTTGGAATTGGTGCACTAACAAATGCGCCCGATGAGTTTATAGTTAAAGAACCTGCAGCCATTACGCCTGCTAACTTTGCCGTAATTATTGCAGTACCACTACCAATAGTAGTTACTTTACCTAACGCATCGACTGTTGCAACCGATGGATTAGAGGAGGAAAATACAAAATATGCAGGTGTTACATTTACTGATTGATTAATCCCATTTGGTAGATTGAAGGAGGAACTTAATCCATCAATAGTTTTTGTTACTCCTGCAAAGGATGTTTCGATTTTATTAACTCCATTTAAAATAGAACCTTGTCCATGAGCAACGGTTCCTAATTTTTCGAATTTTACATCGTCCATCCAAAACGTATAACCAATGCCGCTTTCTGGACCTTCGGACACAAATAACATCCCTTTTTCTGCAATTAATTTTGAAGCATCTGGAATTGGAATTATGTATTTTTGCCAAGCAGTACTTATAACTAATCCAGAAATTGATGCTTGATATTTATTTTCTCCAAAGTCATTTCCAAAACCTATTACATCAATTGTAGCGGATTTTGAAGATTTTGCCCAAAATGTTAAAGCATCGTAACCTGATAAATCTCGTCCTATACTTGTAAAAAAAGTACCTCCAGCATAAGCCCCATTTGGGTCATTTACATTAGGTACATCAAATCGCATCGATGCGCTAGAATTATTATAGGTTACTTTATTATCGACTTGAAAAGCTGTTGGTACAGTTCCACCAAAAGCTGCATAGTTTAACCCCGTACTAAAACCATCTATAAAAACTTCGGGATTAACAGGATAAGTAGCTTGTTTCAAATCTTCGGGTTTGTTTTCGCAACCCGAAATAAAACTAACAATCACCAATAATGATACTAATTTAGCGAAATTAAAATTTGCTTTCATAATTTTTATTTTTTAATTACCAATATTTATGTTAACGTAAGTTCTGATTTCCCATTCGTTACCGTTTGGAAAGCCAATTGCGTTAGGATTTGGTACAACATTTCCGGTTGCGTCTAACATTTGAGTGGGGTTGTATCTTGGTGAATATTTGTCGAGTGAACGCCAAGTTCCACGAATACCAATTCGAGTACTTGGTAATATAAACCAATCTGGTTTTCCTATTTCGGTAGATAAATCCGCCATTAATTGCACAGGATATGTCAAGTTAAAATCTCGGTGATAATCATAAGGTCCCCAATCATTTATTTTTACGAAAGTTGACAATTTAACTTTGTTTAGTATCAATCTCAAATCCATTCCGTAACGGTTTATTGTTCGAGCATCGCTACCGTTTCCTTGTGCATTTCCACCATAGATATTAGCAACAAAACCAAATTCACGGCTTATTTTTGAAACTAATCTTGTGTTTATTTCAAATAAATCTTTGGCTGGAGCCGATCCTGGAAAGGCAAAAGTGCTTCGACCATTAGGAAATATTCCGATAGCAGCATCTTGAATAGTTGGTAAATGACGGAAAACAATTCCTGCGCTTACAGCAAATTTAGCATCTTCAGTTCTATCATTATCCCAATCATACATCCAAGAACCAGGAGTTGGATCGTAAGTAAATAGTATTTCTCCAGCAACTTGTTTTCTGTTAGATCTCACTACAAAAGGGTCATCAAGAATATTACGTGGTCGTCCAGGAGCAATTACTGATGGGTCAATTGGTCCTTCGAGAGGTTTTTGCCATAAGAAATTCGGAGCAATTTGTAGTTTACCTATAGTATAGGTAAAACCACTCAAAAAGTTGTATTGGTTACCACTTCCGCTGTCTTTTAATCTCCAACCTGTAAAAGTTTTGGTATAATCGGCTCCTCCATTTGCAACTAATCCCATTGCTGCTCCTTGTGCATACCAATTGAATTTGCCACCAGTGTAAGTTAATTTAATTTTACCTCCAAAATTATCTTTAGCTTTTATTTGAGTTTGATAAATTTGATAACTACCTTCTTTACCTCTCATTACCTGATAATCTCTACCATTTAGGGGTTGCCCTGCCCAAATCCCACCTAAATCGAAACCGAATTTTCCGAATTTTCTATTTATGTCGAGCGTAAATTTTCGGGTTTTAGGTTGCGGAATTGCGAACGAACTTGTTGTGTTGGATTGTTTGTCTAAATCTTCTTGAAAAATACCTGTAAGATCAAATTTTTCTACTTTTTTAGAATATTTAATTAAAATTGCGGGATTTGCTCCCCACCACAATTCTGGACCAAAAGCTAATTTGAAACCTTTTAATTGTTTTTTTCCTTCAACTTCCATTCCAAATGGCGCGCCACCATTGTATGTGTCAATTTCTGGACCATAATTTGCTTCTGGATACAATCCAAAAAAATCACCTTCATATCCCCAATGGTAATGTCCTTTTCTATAAAAACCATTTAAATTGAAATATTTTTGATTCCAATTATAACTTGCTTTATAAACCTGAACTCGGTTGTTTGAATTGATTGTTGCATTGCCATTATCAGTGTTAACAATTAATGGACGACCGCGATTTTCGTAGAATATTTGGTCTATTGGGTTTTGAGCAACGTTACCTAGAATATTAAATTCAACATTTGCGGTAGCATTTGCAGTTGGGTTTCTTTCTACACCTATAAAATAAGATTGCATTTGGTCGAAACCCAATTTGTTTGGATAAACTGTATTATTTGCAGGAGCAATATTTGGAGTAGAAATTAAATTTCCACCAGTACTGAATGTAGAAAAATTAGCACTTAATCTGCTGAATCTAATTTTATCACTTTTTTGAGAATCTAATGCGGCCTTATCTCCTCTTGCTTTTAAAGTTGCATCCATTTGTTGGATTCCATTAAAATGATTTTCTATAGAATTTAAGGTTATGCCTTCTGCATAAGGATTTAGTTGATGCGCCTCTTTTAGAATATAATAAGCAGAACGAGGATATAATTGATATAAACCTTTGGAATTGGTTGCTCCTTTGGCACATATACCAAACCATTCTTCGTTCATATTATTTTCGCCTTCTGTATAATCTTTCTGAAAAGCCCCGTTAGACCAAGAGGCGCTAGTATCATGAATATCTAAATTTATGGTTTGACCCGTTTTCCACCAGCCATCGCTGAACTGAAATGTGAATCCTCCAATTGCATTTCCTGATTTGCCAAGACCTGCAACATTTTCATAAATTTCTTTCCAATCGTTTTTTAAATAATAAGCCTGCGATTTTTGGTCTTCTTCATTTGAAATTGCATTAAATGCATCAGCCCCAAATTCTGTGAATAAAACCGGTTTTGCTGTTTCTTTTTTTACTTTTTCAAAAAAATCTCCAAAAGAAACGCCGCGATACACATTCGAGCCAAAAATATCTATATCCTTACATTCTTTGGCAAAAATATCCAAAAACAATAAATCGCCATTGCAAACTGCAATTGGATGGGAATTATCTATTGATTTTATAGCCAGAGCAGCTTCGTTAAATAATTTGTACATATATACAGCACGTTTTGTAGAAACTCTATCTTCTAGAGGAATGTTTTCGGTAGCTGCTCCATCCCAAAATAGTCCATAATTGTTTTCGTTTCCTAACAAAAACAAGAGTAAACCTTTTGTGTTTTTATATTCTACAACCATTTCTTTTACTTGTTCCAAAAGCACTTCTCGTGTAGTTGTATCGGAATATTCGGTATTAACAACCCAAGCACCGTTTAATGTTAATCCATACCGCCCGAACGTATGGTTTAACATTGTATATATACCGTAGTTGATATAAATATATTCTATCCATTTTTTAGGAATATCGGAATAGACTCTAATAGTATTTACACCCATATGTTTAAGCAATGACATTTCATCGTCTAAAGCTTCTTGAATAAAAATGTCTGGCTGTTTCCAAAGGCTGTAGGAATAGTTATTTCCAATTGGGCAATAATCCCAATTCATCCCATTAACTATAAAATCTTTTCCATTCACTTTTAGTTTCAATCCCGAATCGGATTTTTCAATAATTACTTTATCTGACTGTGCATTTAGTATAAATGTAAAGCACAAAAAAGTGAGTAATAAAATATTTTTTTTCATATAACGGGATGGTTAAAATTTATAATAATTTTTGCAATCATAAAAATAGAAGTAATTATCGATTTACAAATTAATCAAACCTCAACAAAAAATATACAAATCAAGAATGTTCTATTTTATTTAAAATAAATCTCAAAAGACTATATTTTTAAGTAAGAACGTATGATTATTAATTTAAAAAAATGACAATTAAAATACAAATGATGTAGTAATGTATAGTTTTATTCGGGAATTTGAGTTGGCTAAATCGACAAAATATATTCAACAAGTCCTTGTTCATGAGCCAAATCCATTTTTTTACGCAAACGATATCGTTTAATTTCAACACTTCGAACTGATATGTTAATCAATGGTGCTACTTCCTTGGATGAAAGATTTAGTCGCAAATAGGCACAAAGCCTTAAATCATTTGGTGTTAACGATGGATGCGCTAATTTAACTTTCTTTAAAAAATCTTTATCTGCCGTATCGAATGCTTCTTTAAAAACATTCCAAGAATTATCTGTTGTAATATTTTTCGTGATATTTGAAATTACAGATTTTATTTTGTTATTGCCTTCGTCCGATGTTGATCTCAAATCTTCTTTTATAACTGCTAGTAACTCGTCTTTTTTGATTAAACTCATTGTCGATACTGCTAATTCTTTATTTATTATATCTACATCTTGTGAGAGTTGTTCGTTTCGCAATTTCATCAAAACTTGTTCATTTTCTAATTCTTGTATTTCTAATAACAAATTATTTTCTTCGATAAGTTTATCTCGTTGTTTTTGATAATAATTTTTATAGGCTTTATTGATGTAATGTATTGTAAACAAAAATAATATCGTGTAAAGTAATAATGCAAAAATTGTTGTGTACCAAGGTTTGTTTATTGTAAAATGATAGATAGCAACATTTTCTGTATTTGAATTTGCAATTTTGGATTTTACTTTAAAGGTATAATTTCCAGGCGAAAGATTTTTAAAATTTATTGTCGATTTTGCATTCCACTCGCTCCAGTTTTCCTGAAAACCTTCTAATAAATATTTATACTCTGCATTTATATATTTGTTATATTCTGGAATTGTATAACTAAATGTAATATTATTTTTGCGATAATTAAAATTTCCATTATCCGCAATAGAGCAATTTGTAACTTTTTTATTTAATTCATTAATAGTGATATTAGTGATGGCTATGTTTTGATTTTTAAAAATTAAATCATTTATATTCAATGTATAATAGCCATCTGTTGTGCCAATTAGATATTCAGAGTTAGTTAACTGAGAAATGTTTTCGTAACCCAACATCGAGTTGGTTAACGATGACGGAATCGGAATGTCATTCTGCTTTAAGGTATTACCAAGTTTGCTTAATGTAAAATAATGAATATAATTTTTAGAAAACAACCAAATTTTATTAGATTGATCTACAATTAATTTTCCCGAAGTATATTCGTCTTTCTCAAAAACTGTACTTAATAATTTATCTTTTTGGAATTTTTTATTAATAGTATTTAGTTTAAAAACTCCATTTTTGTAAGCATAATAAATATTGTTATTAAACATCGTTAAACTTGCATTTTTACCTTTTTTAGGGCTTTCAATAGTTATATTGCTTTTAGAATTTAAAATATCTTTGTCTAATTGCAATCTAAAAATACCTTTGTACTCGTGACTTACGTAAACTTCTAGTGTATTTGAAATCTCGAAATATTTAGACGAATAATCAAAACCCAGAATTTTATTTCTAAAAACCCATTGATTATTTATTTTCTCCAAAACCGATAATCCAACATAGTTTCCTTGAAGGATTAGATTTTGATGGTTTGGAATCGATACAAAATTCCAAGTTCCAGATGCCGTAAAAATATTTTTAGCAACAGAGTTTTCTATAATAAAAGTTCCCGAATCGTGTCCGCAAAAAAGTGTTCCATCTTTTTCGAATAAAGACCAAACTTGACCTTTTGTACCACTTATAAATTGATAGTTGTCGTTAGTTCTAAAATTTTTATAAAATAAACCCTGATTTGTACCAATATAAACTTTTCCACTGTGCAAAATTGAGGCATAAACTGTTCCGAAAATTCCAGTATCATCAGAAAAACTTTTTATAGGCGATTGCAAATTGATACAATTAATTCCATTATCTAATCCGATCCAAAGGTTTTTATCAACATCTTCAAACAATGATAAAATCGTATTATTACTTAAACCTCGGTTTTGTGTAATGTGGTATTTTGTTTTTCCATCATTAGTTAAAATAAATAATCCGTTAGAAACTGTTCCAATCGCAAAACTATTGTCCGAGAGCATCTCGCAACTATAAATACTACTGGAATCTAGCAAGGAATCGGTCGAAAATTTAGTTAATTTATTATCCACTAATTTAAACATTCCACTAGATCGAGTTTGAATTAGCAATCCTTCACTAATATAAAAAACGTTAACAATTCGATTGTTTTTCAAAATTAAATTATCACAAACCAACTTAGCCTTGCCATTTTCAATTTCAAAAAATCCTTCTTTATAGGTTTGAAAATAAATAGAATTATTAGCATTAAAAGATTTAACGATATTGTTTTTAGGTGCAATTATCTGAAAACTATTGTTTATTGTATCATATATATAAATCCTTGATAGTGACTGAAATACAACCCATTGCTCATAATTAATTATGTTCCAAAACTGTTCGTCATCCTGAATTTTAGATTTTATTTTTTGACTAAGGGATTCGTATTTCAGTTGTCCGTTTGATTGTTTAGTCCAAAAACCAAATTCCATATAACAACCTGTATAGATTTTGTTATCAATAACTTTTACAGATCGGATAATGGTTTCGTTTGGAGATGGGTATAAGTTCCAATTCGAGCCATTAAATTCTAATAAACCTTCATTATTTGCAAAATAAACATAATGATTTTTATCCTGAGAAATCATCCAATTCTGGTTTCCTGCACCATAAATTGAAGAAGTATATTTGATAATTGGAGGTAATTCTTGAGAAAAAACAAAAAAGCATCTCATGAATAATAACAAAAACAGTATCGATTTAATTTTATTCATCTTTAGATTTAGAATATTTTCACAAATTAAGAAATTAGTTACCCATTACAAAAATATTTAATCATAAAAAAAGCACGTTTTATAAAAAACGTGCTTTTAACTTTTTTTTTGGGGCAAAAAAGTTTATTCTTTTATCAATTTTGATGTTGCAATTTTTCCTTCAATCGAAGTTTTCACAACATAAACACCTCTTTGTAGGTTCGATATATCAATTGAAGTACTTTGGTTGTTAATAGTTTTAGAAACTACCTCCTGACCTAAAAGATTGTAAATTGAAACAGTATCAATGTTTGATTTTGCATCAATATTCAAAACACTATTTGCAGGATTTGGATACATTTTTACGTTTAAACTTTCGAAAGTAGAAGTTGCTAAGTTGGTAGTACTAAAATAGATATTATCAAAATAAACTGTTCCATTGCCATCAAATTTCCATTGAAAAATATTATTTAAATTATATGTAAAACTACCTGTATTAAAACTACTAAAATAAGATAATGGAATAAAAATGCTTTGCCATGAGCCTTTAACAAGTGGAGCATTTGGTGTTGTACCTCCAAAACTATATCTTGGTTCGGCTGAATTTCCTCCAGGGATATTAGCATTTTGGTCTATTAAATAAAAATTAAAATTATTAGAAGTTGTTGCATAATAATCTAAGTGAACATAACTAAACGAACTGATATTAGTCGCAGTCCATTGAGCTCCATAATATGATAACCCATTTATTTTACCAGATTTATTACCATTGCTTTGTATGTCAACTTCTGAAATAGTTCCTGCTCCTTGAAAAGCGTTAAAAATAAAATTAGAAACAGTATTTATTGCAGGATATGTTTCGCTATAAACAGAACGTACATTAGCTGCTGGCACTAGTGGACTTGTTGCAGATACTGTTGGGTCAAGAATGCAAACTGGACAATTAGTTCCACCACAATCTACACCTGTTTCATCTCCATTTTGAATACCATCAGAGCAAGTTGGTACGGCTGGATCTGTTAGTTTATTTGCTCCCCACGAAATATTATCTACTAATAATTGAACATCCGAAGGTCTTGCTACTTCACCTGTACATCTCCAATCAATAAAAATAACCATTTGATCTATATTTACATTGTCTCCTGCATTAAAAGTTGAGATGTCCCACGATAAAGTAACCCATTGATTAACTGTAGAAACCAGACCTTGGTTGTCTTTTATCTCAAATACGGTTCCATTGGTTGCGTTTCCAAATTTAATACCAACTTTTCCAACAATGCTTTTGTTTACTTGCATAGTTAAAGTCTTGTTCGATAAAATCGCTGAATTTAAATTCCAAGTTCCTAGAGTGGAATGGAAATTAACCGCACCTCCATAACATGCTGAACCTTGAGCCATGTTAAGTTTTAAAACTTTTGTGGTTGTAGAAGTATTTGTTCCATTTGGGTTTGGATTAGTTACAATATCAGCAACTGGATTAGGATTTTCGAAAGTTGCCCAATTACTTAAAATTCCAGAAGGTGTTCCTGGCTCAAAGTCTAAATTGTACTGTTGTTGCTGAGCGAATCCAAAAGAAAAACTTATTAGAATTGCAATTAAGATAATTTTTTTCATAATTTATTTATTATTGGTTTACACAAAGATAACGTTGATTTCTTGTAGAAATATTTTTTTGTAATATACAAAAACTATACACTATTAAAATTAATATTTTTTATAGATTTTGCCTTTAATGACAATCTTTTTAAGTTTTAACCGAATATTTTTTATGTCTAAAAAAATAAAAATTATGATATATGTTGTGGTAATGTAAAGTTGTACTATTACGTTTTCGTAAATCAAAAATTTTTGTTTAAATTAAAATATAAATTAGTTGCTTTGAAGAAGACTACCCTATCCAAGTTTTGAATTCTTGCACTTTTTCGCGCGATACTATAACCTCATCGTCTTTATAAGTTGGTAAAATCACCTTTAATCTGGAGTTGGAAAACAGCAAAATTTCTTTGATAGATTTTAATGGAATAATGAATTTTCGGCTTACTCTAAAAAAATTTTTTGGGTCTAAATCGTTTTCTAAAAGTTCTAGAGTTCCGTCTATCAAGTAATTTCGGTTGTCTAAAGTATGAATATAGGTTCCTTTGTTTTCACTAAAAAAACATTCGATTTCATCGGTTGTAATTACTTTTAAATGTTGTCCGATTTTGACGGTAAATCGGGTTTTGAAATTTTTATCGAATGGATTTTGCAACATTTTTTTGATTTGCTCAAAATCTAAATTTATAGTGTTATTTTCTACTTTTTGAAATTGATTTTTGAACTTTGAAATTGCAATTGATAAATCGTCTTCATCAATGGGTTTTAACAAGTAATCTATCGAATTTAATTTGAAGGCTTTTAACGCATATTCATCGTAAGCAGTTGTGAAAATTATTGCAGATTTTATGAAACACTGAGCTTTGCCGAAGTGTTCGAAAATCTCAAACGATAATCCATCAGATAATTGAATGTCGAGAAATATTAAATCCGGGTGCTCATTTGCTGAAAACCAAGTTATGGATTCCTCGACAGAATGCAACATAACATCCACTTTTATATTTAGTTTTTCGAGTTTGCGTTGCAGTAATCTTGCGGCTGGTTTTTCGTCTTCGATTATTATTGTTTTCATATTTTTTTAGTAGCAAAGTTGCAAAGTTGCAAAGTTGCAAAGTTTTTGAATATCGCAATAACTTTGTAACTTTGTAACGTTGAAACTGATTTATTCCCAATTCGATTTTTTATCTTTCTCCATAAATTCTTGAATCTTTTTTTCTTCCCAATTTTTATTGAAAATTAAATCCTTTCCAAAAACCGATATTCCATGAGAAAATAATCCAATTCCCCAAAAAATGGCTGTCGAGAAAGTTTCGAAACTCAAAAAATTAGTCATATTAAATGGTCTGTCTTCAAATGTTCCAAAAATTATCATTGTATTTATTACAATATAAATCGCTAGGTGAATGTAAAATCCTTTTAACCTTTTTACTCGGTTTTTGGCATATTGGTATTTTTCTGAATTCTGATCTATTATTTCCATTTTTGTTTAAATTGATTTTTTGAAATTGAAATTATTTTTTATTCATAAACTCCTGAATTTTGCGTTCTTCCCAATTGGATGAAAAACCAAAAACTCGTAATCCTTGCATTAATAGTCCAAATCCCCAACCAAATGCTGGAAACCAAAACCATTGAAAATTAGACGAATAACGTAAATTTATAAAAATTAACAAAGGAATAATCACACAATACGAAATTAAACTTCCGTAAAATCCTTTCAAATCTTCTACTTTTTGTTTTGCATTGTAATACGAATTGTTTTCTGTATAAATATTTTTAGTTTCCATGACTGATACTTGTTTTGTTAATATTGGTAATTTTACAATAAACTGATTTTCAGTTTGTTCAATAATCATTTTTTTCTTTGAAATTAAAGCATATCGATCAATAATATTTTGTAAACCAACGCCTTTTCGGTCTTGCAAAACTTCTTTTTTTTGTAAATTATTTTCGATTACTAAATAATTATTTTCTATATAAATTTTGATATGTAATGGTTTTTGTTCCGAAACTACGTTATGTTTTACCGTATTTTCTAATAATAATTGCAACGAAAGTGGCACAACTTTAAATTCAGGATTGAGTTCTTGAGTTGGAATTTCGTAAGTCAAACTGTTTTCGAATCGCATTTTGAGCAAATTCATATAGGTTTTTGCAAACGCTAATTCTTCTGCTACAGATACTAAATCTTTGTCTTTTTGTTCCAAAACATACCTGTAAACTTTAGATAACGACGTTGTAAACCGTTGTGCATTATCTGGATTTTCTTCTATCAATGAACTCAAAACATTTAGACTATTAAACAAAAAATGTGGATCAATTTGATTTTTAAGGCTTTCGTATTTGGCGGAAGCCGTTCCAGCAATTATTTTTTGTTCTTTGACTTTATTTTCCTGGTATGCTTTATAAAAATGAAAAGCATATAATGACAAGGTTACAAAAAAGGTAATTACAATTGCAACTACATAATCTCTAGGGTTTTGGTTGTGAATAAAATCATAAAAATTTCTTTTATCAATGATTATGTCTTCAAAAATTCGCAACAAATAAATTACAAATAAAGAAACAAAAAAAGAGCCTAAAAAACCAATTATTAATCTTTTTGGTGAGAACCTATCATTCGTGAAAATTTTATCTAAATAACAGAAAACTAATCCATTAGCATAACTTAATGAAAATGTGTAAAGAGTAACAAAACCAAAATTAATTAATAAATGTACATTCAAAACATATTTACTTCCCATAATGATGTTCAACAATACTATCACTATGAAAATGATTACTGTTAGCAAAAATGTTTTTTGAAAGTTTTTAAAAAATGAATTCATCTTGATACAATTTTTGATTTTTTAAGAAACCCGAATCAAGACTTTTAATTCATAAAATCTTGATTCTTGTTTCTTGTTTCTTTATTCAATTTTCTTAAACTATTTACAATTTTTTAAAGCATTTTCTGCTCTTTGCAATCCCCAATTTGGCGAAAATGCAGTTTCTGGTTTAAAAGTAGCAAAAAGCCCAATCGAACGCTCTACATCTTTACACAAATCTTTTACGTTTGCACCAGTCCATTTTGCTCCGCCAATGGCAAATTCGGCTTTTCCGTACACAACTCTTGGGTTATTTGGTGCAATAGCTTCGGCTTTGGCGTATAATTCGCTAACTTTTGCAGGCAAAGTCATTCCGTATTTCATAGGATCCGATGATAATAATGCGGTATGAATCATGGCTTGCATTACTATTAGTTCCGCATTATTTGGTGTTTTTGCCATTTCGATATCTAGTGCCGATTGTGCTTTTGCCAGCAATGCCGTTAATTGTTCTTTGTCTTGAGTTCCAAATGCTGCAAAACAA
The DNA here is from genome assembly GCA_043738745.1 of Bacteroidota bacterium. Lineage (GTDB taxonomy): Bacteria > Bacteroidota > Bacteroidia > Flavobacteriales > Flavobacteriaceae > Flavobacterium. The sequence continues at coordinate 2,866 of JAYUFL010000124.1, read as the reverse complement.
TTTACGGTTGCTACATAATAGTTGGGCAACCAACTTGTTTTTTCTGCCGATGCAATTCGCTCGAATAAATCCGATGCTTCCTGATTTTTTCCTTCTTTCCAAAGTCCCATTGCTTTGCCCATTCCTTGCTCGAATTGTCCCTGTGCGAATGCAAAACCTGATACTAAAATTACTACTGTTACGATTAATTTTTTCATGATGTTTAATTTTTAAATTTGTTATTGTTTTTAATTATGATGTAAATTTATAATGCTTATTATTATTTTAAAATTGATTCTGACCGAACTGTCGTTTTTTGATGCTGAAATGTATAATTCCGTTTTAAAATTAGAATTAAACCTTATAAATTCTTTAATTGATTGTCTTTTTTGTCTTTGCTGATCGTCCTAAACAAACCTAGAAAAAAATCGTACCAGCAATTGATACGATTTTTTTTCTAGCATAAAAGCCTGTACTTTCTAATTCAATATAATAATCAAAAATCGATTTAGTTTAACTTCGTCTTTGTCTTTCGGGTTTATTACCAATTATTTTTTTGTAGGCGTTACAAAAGTTACTGTAACTCTTAAAACCTAAATCGAATGCAATTTCATTAATCGGAGTTATTGTTTCCTCAATTAATGATTTGGCTTTTTCTACTTTTCTGTTTAGAATGTATTGATAAGGAGAAACGTGCAAAAAGTTTATGAATTGTCTTGAAAACTGACGCTTTTTCCATTTCGAAATTGTAATCAGTTCTTCTACTTCTATTCTTCTATTCAAATTATCATTGATATAGTTAATAATAATTCTCATTTTAAAAGGAACTTCGTCAGGAGTTTTGTTTTCAATACGCAAAGGATCTATTTCTCGGTGTTTGTAGTTGTTCAAAACAACAGACACACTAGCCACCAAATCCGAAGGTTTAAATGGTTTTACAATATATCCGTATGGTCTGGTTTCGTTTACTCTATCGAGTGTCATTTTGTTGGAATACGAGGTGATATAAATAAATGGAATAGTGTTTTTCTCTAACAAATACCGCCCTAAATCTATACCATCTTTTGCCTTATTGAGGTTAATATCAACCAATACTAGGTTGTAACTATCTGCCTCAATATGTTGTATGGCAGACTCTACGGAATATACATTAATAAACACATCATAACCCATCTCTTCCAAAATACTTTTGATTTGCATGGCTATCAATACTTCGTCTTCGACAACAAGAATTTTAGGTTTCATAGTTTTTACAATGTTACGTTTTGAAATTGAATTTTATAGTGCATTCGCATAACATCCTTAATTTGTAGGATGCCATTTATTTGGCTAACAAGTTGATGAACCAGTTCTAATCCTAACGATTTTTTGGTAGTTACTTTTCTGCTCATCCCTACACCATCATCTTTCACAACAAGTTCAAAGTTCTTGTCTGTTTGTGCTAATTGAAGTGTAATAATACCTTTTTTATAATTTACAAAAGCATGCTTATAGGCATTACTTATTAACTCATTGATAATAAGTCCCAAAGGAATAGCGGTTTGAATGTCTAAATAAACATCATTTATTTCAACATTTACTTGAATGTCTTGTTCCAAATTATTGTGTGATGTAATAATCGATTGGATTAAACTATTGGTATATTCCTTGAAATCTACTTTACTCAAATCGTCGGTTTGGTACAAATTTTCGTGAATAAGTGCCATGGCTATGATTCTAGACTGGCTAGTTTCTAGAAAATCTTCCATATTAGTTCCCTTTGCTTTGGACTGGATGTAGAGCAAACTCATGACCAGTTGCAAGTTGTTTTTGACCCGATGGTGAATTTCTTTGAGCAAGGTTTCTTTGATAATCAAAGATTTTTCTACTTCTTGATTTGCGAACTCTAATGCGGAGTTTTTTGTGTTTATAAGGTTATTTTTCTTTTTTATTGTTCTATACACTTTTATAAATGCTAGAATGCTCAATAATGCTATGGCTAAAAGACTAGCCCCGTAAACCAAATATTTTTTCTGCTCATCAATTTGTGCATTTTTTTGCAAAGTTGCTACTTGCATACTTTTTATTTTGCTTTCTTTTTCGGTAACTCCAAAATCCGTTTGTAGTTCCAAAATCCGTTCTTTACTTATTTTAGCATTATTTTCAAGTAGTGTTCTAACATATTTTTCATCGAACAATAAAGCCTTTTGGTAGTTACCCAATGCTTTTTCCGCATTATAATTCACTAAAAAAATTTCAGATTTTGCTTTAAGTTTTGGACTAGTATCTAAAAGAGCAAGTGCCTTATCTGCATAATTTTTTGCCTGCGGAATATTATTTAACTCAAAATACGCTTTACTTAAATCTATATAAATAGTGATCAAAATTTCAAAATCAGTGGTGTTTTTTTTAACTAATGTTAAATTTTTTATGACAATTTCATATTTTTTTGTTTTTAAATATGCTTCTGAAAGAAAAAGTAAATTAGATAAATAATGACCGCTATTTTGTAATTTTTGTTCTACAAAAAACGAATCATTTTCAAGCCCCAATGCTATTGCTTTGTTGGGCTGATTCATATCGTTCAAAACGCTTATCTTTTCTATACAAATAACATGTTTACTAACTTCTATTGAGGTCGAATTTAATGCCAAATCCAAGTATTCTAAAGCTTTTTCAAATTGGTTTAGATCATGATACAAAAAAGACATGTTTAAATATAAACTTGCTTTTCCTACCGAATCGCTATTTTCTTTTTCAAAATAAAACTGGGCTTTTTTATAATTTAACAATGACTTTTGAAATTCATCATTATTGTAATATACATATCCTAACAAACCATAGAGTTTTGTAAGCATAGCGTTGTTTTTGGAATTCAAACAGTTGTATATGGCATTATTTAACAATG
>JAYUFL010000123.1:0-4603 GCA_043738745.1 Bacteroidota bacterium | reverse complement strand
TTTTCCAATAATTACATTTCCAGTTACCGCGGCTTGCGGATGGATGAAACTACTTTCGTGTATTACTGGGATGAACCCTTTGAATTCGTATATCATATCTTTTTAGAATATAGATGAAAGAATATAGAAAATAGACTGAACCTCTTTGTCTATATTCTATTCTCTTTATTCTTTGCTCTCTTACTTAAACTTTTTCAACGTCTCTTTCGTAAAATCAGACAGCACTAATCTGCCACTGATGGCTGCTCTTTTGGCTAATAAATTGTCCCAATCCTCTGTTCCTCGCCAGAAAACTTTTTTCATTTCGATCATTGCTTCTGGATTATAGGTGCATAAATGTTCTGCGAATTTTTGAACTTCTTCGTCTAAAATTTCGATACTTTCGAGAACGCTTGCAAACAATCCTTTTTCTCTTGCCCAATTGGCATCATAAAAATTATTGGCATCTATGGCGATTTGCGACATTGCTGAAACCCCCATTTTGCGTTCTATGGCTGGCGAAACCACAAATGGCCCTATTCCTACGTTTAGTTCTGATAATTTAATTGATGCAAATTTGGTTGCCATACAATAATCGGTTGCTGCGGCAATTCCAACTCCGCCACCAACAGTTTTTCCTTGAATTCGTCCGATGATGAATTTTGGACATTTTCGCATTGCGTTGATTACATTGGCAAATCCTGAGAAAAATACTTTTCCGGTTGCTGCATCGTTTATGGAAATCAGTTCTTGAAAACTTGCTCCGGCACAAAAAGTTCGGTCACCACCACTTTTTAGGATGATTACTTTTACTTCGCTATTATTTCCAACATCAGTTATTGTGTTGGCTAATTTTGCTAAAATATCGCTTGGCAAAGAATTTTGTTCTGGATGAAAGAACTCAATTGTGGCGATGTTGTTTTTTATTTCTTGTTTGACGTATGCTTCTGACATAATTATTTTTTTGAACGCGGATGAGACTGATTTAACTGATTTACACGGATTTTATTTTATTCTAATTTTCTTATTTGTTTGTCGAAATCTGAGATAATTTTTTGTGTTTTATTAAAAATTTCATATTCGTTTATTGCTTTTTTGTCTGCTGTTAATTTAAAAATTTTTCCATTTCCTTGTAATAATTTATAATCATTAAAAGTTAGAAATTTATTCACACTTTCTGATAATTGAATCATCGAGAAAGTATTTTGACGTTCTATTAGTCCTTCTATTTAATCAAAATATCCTGTAACGGTTCTTTCGAGTTGTTTGATTTCTTTTTCTTGTAAATAATTTTTGGCTACGATAACATCTTGTTTTAAAACGCGACCATCTGGAGCATTTTTCCAAGTGGTTAATCCCATATTTTCAGATGAATTATTAGCAGTTTTAAATATTATTTCGGCTGCTGTATTTCCTGTAATTGCAAAATGAAACTTGTTTTGAACCGTTGCAAAAAATATTTTGGTTGTCTCGGAATTTTTATCATAATCGATGCTGCATTCGGCAAAAACATCAGTGATTTGCTGATAAATTCGTCTTTCGCTGGCTCGAATGGAACGAACTCTTTGCAGCAATTCTCTGAAATAATCTTTACCGAAAATGGATTGCCCTTGTTTTAATCTGTTGTCGTCAAGCACAAAACCTTTTATTATGAATTCTTTTAAAGTATTGGTTGCCCAAATTCTGAATTGCGTTGCTTTTGATGAATTTACTCGGTAGCCAACTGAAATTATAGCATCGAGATTGTAGAATTTAGTTTTATATTTTTTCCCATCGGATGCAGTTGCCGAGATTTCCTCGGTAACTGAATTTGCATTTAATTCATTAGAATTCAAGATGTTTTTGAGATGTAATGAAATGTTATCGGAACTACAATCAAACAATGTTGCCATTGCTTTTTGCGTTAACCAAACGGTTTCGTTTTCTAACAAAACATCAACACGAACTTCGCCAGACGGTGTTGAATAGAGAATAAATTTATTTAATTGGTTTTCCATTTTGAAAACTACTTTTTTTGAACTGTTCGGAAATTCCGAACGGTTGGATTCTAATTTATTCAGTTGTCGAGATTTTCTCGTTAATTGAAAATGAAATTCAGTTATTTCCATTTTGGAAACAACTGATTTATTTTTTTGCACGCTGATGACACAGATTTAACTGATTTTCGCTGATTTTATATTACTTTTTTTTAGCCCCGATAGAAGGGGAAATCCTTTTTTGAGGCGATTTTTCTTCGCCTCAAAAAAGATTTGGAATGATAGCGGGATTGGCTCCAGATTGCTTCGTTCCTCGCAATGACAATCATAGAACATCAAATTGTTCGAAATGATGATTCAAATGTTTTCGTTCTAATAAATAGGATTCGTATTTGTTTAGTTCGCCGAAAACCATATTCTTTAAAATGGCTTCGGGATTTTCTTTGAAAAATGTTTTATATTGATTTCTTGATTCGAAAAATTTGGCTTTTGCTATGTCAAAATCAGAATGAATTAAATCGTCTAATTGGTCTTTTTTCATTGTTGGAAATTGGCTTCCCATTGGAAATTTATCGAAATTATACAAAGAATGATGTACTTTTTCTAGAATCGTTTCTGGCGTTGCGATTTCGAAATCTTGAATTTCACCTGACAATATTTTGTAACCATATTCTAAATGTTCTAGCAGATGTTGAGGCGTTAGAATTCCCCATTTTGGTTTGGAATTTTCTGTTAATTTATTTAAGCATTCAGCAATTTTTTCATCGGTCATTTCGACAAAAGTCTCTTGTTTTTTCTTAACCATTGTTAGAATTGTGGCGACAGCAACCAACTCGTTTTCGGTGTCAAAAACCTCAACAAACCATTTAACTATTCCGCTTGGATGTTCGGCAGAAGCGACATCGCGATCGACTTTTTGTTTGCAAGTTAAACGAACATAAACCGTATCGTTGTGATAAATTGGGCGTAAAAAACGACACTCTTCAAGACCATAATTGGCGGCAACTGGGCCTTTATTTGGATAGACAAACAAGCCTGCCGCTACTGCTAAAATGAAGTAGCCGTGAGCCGTTCGTTTTTTGAAAATACTTCCGTCAAGCGAAGTAATATCGGTATGTGCATAGAAATGATCCCAAGTAATGTTGGCAAAATTAATTATGTCTGTATCAGTAACTGTACGATTATGCGTTCGCAATGACATTCCGGGTTGGATGTCTTCCCAATGGTATTGAAACGGATGTTGCGTGATTTCTTTGTAAGCGGAATTGGGTTGATAAATACCAGTAATTTCGGTTAAAGTTGTTGGAGATCCTTGAATAGCGGAACGTTGCATATAGTGTTTAATGCCACGAATGCCGCCCATTTCTTCACCACCACCAGCGCGACCTGGACCGCCGTGAACGAGTTGTGGCAATGGCGAACCGTGACCCGTGCTTTGCTTGGCATTTTCACGATTGAGAACTAAAATTCGTCCGTGATGCGTGGCAGCATTTACGACATATTTTTTGGCAATTTCGTCAGAATTGGTAACGATTGACGATACTAACGAGCCTTTTCCCATTCGAGCCAATTCGATGGCTTCATCTAAATTTTTGTAGGGCATAATCGTCGCTACTGGACCAAATGCCTCTGTTTCGTGAGCGGTTAAATTGGTAAACGGATTTTCTTCTCGAAGCAACATTGGTGCAATAAATGCGCCTTTATTGGCATCGGCTCCAACAAGGTTTAGTTTATCGAATTCGCCGTAAACAATTTTGGCAGTTTTAGCAATTTCGTTGGCACGGTCTTTTACTTCTTGCACTTGCGACATCGAAACTAAAGAACCCATTCGGACTTCTTTTAATCTTGGATTGCCAATTACGACTTTGTCTAATGCTTTTGAAAGTGCAATTTGAACATCGTCCATTAAGTTTTCTGGAACAATTACACGACGGATTGCTGTACATTTTTGACCACATTTTACGGTCATTTCGCTTCGCACTTGGTTTATAAATAAATCGAATTCGGGTGTACCAACAACTGAATCTTGACCCAAAATGGATGAATTTAACGAATCGGCTTCCATATTAAAAGGCACTGATTCTTGTATAATTCTTGGGTGCGATTTTAACATTCTACCAGTTGTTGCTGAACCAGTAAAAGTAACTACATCTTGACTTTCGACCGTATCTAAAAGTGTGTTTGCCGAACCACAAATGAGTTGCAAAGCACCTTCGGGTAAAATATTCGATTTTATAATTTCTCGAACAACGGCTTCGGTTAAATAAGAGGTTGATGTTGCTGGTTTCACAACTGCTGGCATTCCAGCCATCCAATTGACAGCGCATTTTTCTAACATTCCCCAAATCGGGAAATTAAATGCGTTGATGTGAACTGCAACTCCAATTTTTGGAACTAATATATGATGCGCCATAAATCGTCCACCTTTTGACAAATCGATTGGGTCACCTTCAACGTGATAGGATTGGTTTGGGAATAACTTTCTAAGACTGGCATTGGCAAATAAATTTCCGAATCCGCCTTCGATGTCTATCCACGAATCGATTTTGGTTGCTCCGGTTCGGTAACTTAATTCGTAGAAAGCGTCCTTACGTTTGGTTAGATACAATGCCAAACTTTTGAGCATATTGCCACGTTCTTGGAAAGTC
>JAYUFL010000122.1:0-4605 GCA_043738745.1 Bacteroidota bacterium | reverse complement strand
AATAGAGTTTATATTTGTTCGTGTATAATTATATGTTAATCATATTTAAATCAAAAATAAATAAATTAATTTTGTTCTCCTACTACTTTTAATTTTTTTATGATGAAAAAAATATTTTTTCTTGTTTTGAGTTTCATTTTGTTCGATTCTTGCGAAAAAAATAATGTGAACAACAATAATCCTTATTTGCCAAATTATACTTTTACAACCGATGTAAACTTAAGTTTGCCATCAAACAACAATTTGAATTTTGCAGGAAATGGCATCCGTATTTTGCAAACTGGAGTTGGCATTCGTGGTGTTTTTGTTTTTAATACAGGTAGTGGTTATAATGCTTTTGATTTGGCTTGTCCAAATCAAGATTTGGCTTCTTGCTCCACCATGACATTGAGCGGAATAAATGGAATTTGTCCTTGCGACAACTCTAGTTATAGTCTTTATACAGGACAAAGTGCTGGCAAAAAATATCCTTTAAAACAATATCGAACTGAAGTAACGGGAAACGTTATTAGAGTTTTTAATTAAATAATAAAGAATTGAGCCAAACCAATTCTTGTGCGTTTGATTGATTCAAAAAATCATTACAAAAGCGAATGGTTAAACAAAAAAATCCCAACCTTTCGATTGGGATTTTTTTGTTTAACTATTTTGGAATTTAGTTTTTAATAATTTTTTGTGTAAAGTTAGCCTCGTCGCTAGTTACTTTCACTAAATAAATTCCAGATTGAAATGCAGACAAATCGATTGTTTTTTCGATATTGAAATTATCATCTTTTATATCCAAAATCAAACGACCATTAAGATCTACTACCTGAATGTTTACTTTGCCAACAAATTGGTTGATCTTGATATTAAATTGTCCGTTGGTTGGGTTTGGATATATTTTAACATCGCTATTGTTTATTCCAAATGAGTTGGTTGCTAAATTAGTACAATTTGGACCTGCAGCAGGCTCTGTATAATCCTCTACTTCATCGATAGAAATGTCGGTATCTCCCGAACTTGCATTTACTCCTAAACCTCTTCGTGCAAAAACTTTCCAAATCATACAAAAATCGGCACCTCCTGTAGTTGCTTGGTCTGCTGCAATTATTGCATTACGAGCATCCACAAACGACGGGCTGCAGGGTTGTAGTTTTATAGCATCCAAAACCAATCGCATTAACTTGTTGTTTCCACCGGTACCGGTATATTTGTTATCATCGTAACCATACTTAGCAATATAAGCCCAAGTTAAATCCCATAGCATCGTTGTCCAAACTTCACCAACATTGTGCACTTCTGTAACTAAATTTCCAGAGGAATCGGTATATTGGTTTAAATTAACAGTATTAAAAGTTTCTGGATTTAAAGCCATGTCGGTGGTATAAGGATAATTTCTTATTCCTTTTCCAGTTATCGGTTGAGACGTTGCAAAAGTTCCAATTTCTTTGGGTGTAGTTCCTACATCTCCACTTTTTAATAGTAACATTAGTGCGAACCAGTCTGACCAACCTTCTCCCATTTGTTCTTGGTTTTGCAAACAACTAGAATTTAATCGACCTCCTGCCAAACGAGTAGAAATTCCGTGACCATATTCATGCGCAATAATACCATTGTCAAAATCACCATCTGTATTTACAAAAACTGCATAATCTAGTGGTAACTGCAGTTTTATATTTACAGGGCTTGTTTGTAATTGTGTGATTATTGCCTCTCCATCTGCCTGCGTTACACTAACAGCAGGAATAGTAATTGTAGCATCTGCACCAGACATATTTATTGTTCCTGTAGTGTTGTTTACAATAATTACGGCACTTGCACCAGCAGTTTGAGCGGCTTTAACTTTAATTGCAAAAGTACATGTACCTCTTCTAATAATAACGATTTTGCCTGCCATTGCAGCAGCGTTAGTCGGTAAACCACAAGCGAAAGATGTTGTCGCACCACTGTCTAAATATAAAACAGCATCTGATTGTATTGCTGCAGGTGCTGCAGGTAAATCGACATGACCTGGACTAAAAGCATTTTGATTAGCATAATAATCTGTTGCTATAGCAGCAGGCGATGTAACAGTTAATAATTTATATCTTTTTGCGTAACTCCACAAATACATTTGCATTCTAGGATTACTTGTTCCCGCAATACCCGCATCTGTTGGTGTTGCGAAATTTGCATTATTTCTGTTTGATGTCGTTGCAGTGTTGCTACCTGCATCTTGTGCGTCAGCAAAAACAAAATCGTTAGCACCAGCACCATATCTCCCTAAATTACTCGCTTGAAAATTTCCGTTTGCTTCGTTAAATCCGTATTGGTACCAAACGTCATGGCTAATATTATTCATGTAAAACAAGTTGGTATTTGCCGCGCTAATATAGGTTGAGGATGCTACTCCAGTTCCACCATAAGGAAAATCAAACAATAAAGATGAGGTTCCGTCAGGGCTTGTTCCAGTGAGTGAATTTGTAGATAAAAAATCGTCTTTTGCCCAAACGTTGTTTCCGCGAGTTATGGTGTAAGTTGTAGTACTTCCGCCAATGGCAGCACTTGCATTGTGCCATCCGTTGGGAGAAGCCAAGGCATTTTCTGGATTCGCAACTAAAACAAATGGAGAGTGGTTTGGGCTTTCGTAATTAAAAGGAATTACTCTATATGATCCTCCCAAAGTTTGGGTTGGCGCAAAACTATTATCGTTTTTGTAGAAATCCGAGGTAAATTTATTTTCTACGAACTTTTCTGTTGTTTTTTTTTCGCGATCAAAACTACACGAAATCACTAGGTCATTTTTTTCTAATAATTTTCCATCAACAGCATCAATTCTGACGCTCCACATGTGGTCGTGTCCAGGAACATCAATAGTGAAATTCCAAGCCAGTTTCAATACTTTATCTTTTGTTTGCTGAAACACTAATTCAGCAGTTACTGGATTATCTACCGATAAACTATTGTTAATTTTGTAACTGTTGGTTGCTGTTTTTTCTAAAATAGAAAACGAAGTTGCAACGGATAAATTTAGAATAGCATAAGCCTTTGCTAATGCATCAGTTACAGAAAGCGCAGGGGTTACCGTATTTGTTTTTGAAGACAAATTCGATACAAAACGATTACCTACATTCAAAACCTCTCCGTTTTTGACAGAAAAATTGGTGTTGGATCTAAAAATGTCAATCCCCTGATAGCGTTGCATTACGTAGTAGTTATTAATGTTTGTGACATCTGAACTTCCTTCGCTCTGAACGTACCAATCGCTTACGTCTTGGTTACTTAATTTTAATTTTTGAGAATTCGTATTTAAATACGATTGTATTATTTGCTTAGCATCCTGCTGAGAAAACCCAGTAAAGGACAAAAAAGCAAAAAATAGTAGTGTAACTTTTTTCATAATTTTCATAATTTTAAGAAACAAATTTATATTAATTTATTGTAAAAGCAAATAAACAATTAATAATTAACAATTTAGTTTATTTTACCTGAAACATTTTGATAATAAATCAAGGCATTTCCGTCGGTTAACATCGAAACAAAATGACAAATATGTAACAAACGTTCGTATAGATTTTCTTTTTTTAAATAGTATTTTTCGGGCAGAATTTTCATTAATAAATCATCATAATTCGTTGTGCAATTGTTATGATTGTTGTTAAAAGCAGTAATAAACTTATCCAATAAAGTATTGATTATCTGGTATCCAGAGATTTCTTTTTCGATAACTTCGCGCGATTGATAAATATTTTTTACGCTTAATTTAATAATATCATCCATTTGGGCTTTGTACCTACTTTTGTCCATTAACGAATAATGGAAATTTCCTTTTAGAATTTCTTGTTCATTTTCTACAAAAACCTTTACAGCATCGTTTATTAAACTTCCAATTGCCAAGGCTCGTAAATAACTGATTCGATCTTCTTTGGTGGTCAGCGAATTATATTTTTTAGAATCTATAGAATCTTTCACTAGTTTAATTAAATATTCTAATGCAAAATCTTCCGAAACCAAACCAAGATTCATTCCATCTTCGAAATCTATAATGGTGTAGCAAATATCGTCGGCGGCTTCGACTAAATAGGCCAATGGATGACGTTCGAAACCAATGTCATTTCCTGTTTTGTTTGAAATCATTCCTAATTCTGAAGCAACTTCTTGAAAAAATGCTACATCGGTTTGAAAAAACCCATATTTTTTATCTGCGATATTTTGAGTTGGTTTTTTTGGTAAACTTTCCTTGGGATATTTCATAAATGCACCTAATACTGCATACGTAAGCCTAAGTGCGCCCGAAACCCCTGGACGATTTGCCGTGAGAACCGAAAAGCCATTGGCATTTCCTTCAAAATCGATTAAATCTTGCCATTGTTTATCGGTTAAATATTCTTTGTATTGTTGTCCTTTTCCTATCGAAAAATATTCGCCAATGGCTTTTTCGCCCGAATGTCCGAAAGGCGGATTTCCAATATCATGTGCCAACGATGCCGCTGCAACTATAGCACCAAAATCGTTAAATTCGTAACCATGAATGGTTTGCAAATGCGGGTGTTTTTCGATAATTTTTTTTCCAACCAATCTGCCAATCGATCGTCCGACTACCGATACTTCTAAACTGTGTGTTAATCGAGTGTGCACAAAGTC
>JAYUFL010000121.1:0-4637 GCA_043738745.1 Bacteroidota bacterium | reverse complement strand
AGCAATTTCTGCTCTCAATTCGGCTGGATTTTCAGGATTATTTATCAAATCATCAGTTCCTGGAAAGCGCAAATCAATAATTGATTTTATTTTATATTCTTTTACATAATCGGCAATTTGGTCTGGCGGAATTACTCCCGATTTATAAACTTTCCCTTCGGTTATGGTTTCGAAATTATGATTAATATTCATGTCGTAAACATATTTTCCAACACATACTAATACTATAATCAAAACCAGAAAGCCTATTTTCTTTTTCATTTTATTTTTTTTCAGAGGTTAATTTTCTATCAATAATTCGATTCATGTAATCTTGTACGAAAGATTTGCAGCGCAATTCTAAATCGTTCATAATAGTATTTCGATTTTGTATTAAATTTTTTGTCAAATTTTTATCGTTTTTATCATAAAATCCAATTGCATTTTTACCGTCGAATGTGCAAATATAATTTCCACTACCAAACTGATATATATCGCCAACAAAGTTAATAAAAAAAGGTTCGCTTGATTTTTTATCTAACAAACTTCTGCCCCAACTTCTAAATGGTTTTGGATAGCCAATAAGGTCTAAAATTGTTGGATAAATGTCAATTTGTTGTGCAAAATCATCGTCAACACCAACTAAATTGCTATTTGGTTTATAGATTAATATTGGAACTGCAAGCCGATTTATTCCATTCGAATATTCCGAATAATAGGTCTGATTGCAATGATCTGCAACCAAAACAAAAATTGTGTTGTTAAACCAAGTCGATTTTTTTGCTTCTGTAAAAAATCGTTTGAATGCGAAATCGGTATATTCTACACATTTATGAATTGGAATCTTTCCTTCTAAAAATTTATTTTTATATTTTTCGGGTACAATATAGGGTTCATGAGATGAAACTGTAAAATCGGTTGCAAAAAATGGTTCTTTTTTTACATCTAATGTTTTTTTCATGAATTGTAAGAATGGTTCATCCCAAATTCCCCAAAAACCATCGAATTGAGAATCGTCATTATATTCGGTTCGACCATAATAATTGTCAATTCCTAAAATATTTCCAAATCCCAGAAATCCCATTGATCCATTGGCCGCTCCATGAAAAAATGATGTGTTGTAGCCTTCACTTTCTAAAGTAGAAACTAATGATTCTATTTTTTGTTTTGGATATGGCGATGATGTAAAAGCATCTTTAAATGAGGGGATTCCTGCCAAAATAGATGACATTCCATGAATTGACTGTCGCCCATTAGCATAGGCATTAGTAAAAATCATGCTGCTTTGCGCCAGAGAATCTATAAAAGGTGTGTGAGATTTATAGTTCGAAATATTGGATTTTTTGTTAAATGCTCCCAAATATTCTCTACCATAACTTTCAATTATAAAAACGACGACATTTGATTTTGTTATCGGATGATTTTGATAGTATTTTATGGGTTGAATTTTATCTGCAATTACTTGCTCATTAACATCAGGATAATTTGTTTTTTTGAAATTATTGCTAAATAAAGTCCTGATAATTGCAAATGGTGTATTAAGCACAATATCAGCATGGGAAGGGTTTTTGACATGTCTACTTGCATCTAAAAGGTTTATGGGACGTGTTGATTTACTTAAATCACCACCTCGAATTCCGATAATTATTAAAATTGCAAACCCAAAAAATATAATAGTCGAAAATCCAAAATAGGATATCTTTTGTACTGGAATTATGTCTGTAACTTTTAGTTTTTTATATAAAAAAATCCAAAAAGCAGCAATAATTACAAAAAGTAATAAAATATACCAATACTCTAGTATAAAACTTCCAAACAAGTCTATTTTATTGGTCTCATGTTCCAATACACTAGTCGCTGCAATAGTTGTTCTGGAAAATGTAAATCGGTAGTAAATAAAGTCTATAAAATTAAATAAAAAAGCAAAAAGATTAGTTGTAAAATACAGATAAAAAAGAAATTTCTGATAAGACTTTGAAGTATTTTTCCAGAAAGGAAGTATCGAAAAAACAATAAAAAGTAAATTAACATATAGAATTGCCGACGTGTCGAAGGTTATTCCATAATAACAAAGTGACATAAATTCAAAAAAAGAATCTACTTTTATTAAATTCGAATTATATAAATAAAATAAAACTCGAGCAATGAAATAAAAAAAATACACAATTAAAATCCTGTATAACAGTACTTTGTATTCATTTAAACGAAAGTATTTTAACATATATTTAAAAATAAATTAAAATACAAAACTACGTATTTCATCTTAATTAAATTTAAAATTAAATAAATATTGTGAATGTTGATAGAATTATATAATTTGCATAAAAATTAACCTACAACAAATGATCACTATTACACGCCTTTTTGATTTTGCCTATTATCAACTCGAAAATTTTAATCTTGCCGATGCATTGGTTACCAAACAAAATGGAGTATGGCAAAAAACTTCAAGCCAAGAATATGTTAATCAAGCCAATACCATTTCACGCGCATTGTTACGGATGAACATTCAAAAAAATGATAAAATTGCTATTATATCATCCAATAATCGAACCGAATGGCACATTATGGATGTTGGAATTCTCCAAATTGGAGCGCAAAACGTTCCAATTTATCCAACAATATCCGAGCAAGACTACGAATATATTCTAAATCATTGCGAAGCAAAATATTGCTTTGTTTCTGATGACGAAGTTTTACAAAAAGTAAATTTAATAAAACATAATGTTCCAAATCTAAAAGAAGTTTACTCATTTAACGAAATTAATAGTTGCAAAAATTGGTCAGAATTGCTAAAACTTGGCGAAGATAAATCCAATCAAGATGTTGTTGAAGATAGAAAAAATGAAGTAAAATCATCGGATTTAGCAACTATAATTTACACTTCTGGAACAACCGGAAGACCAAAAGGAGTTATGCTTTCGCATAATAATATTGTTTCCAATGTTTTGGACTCTGAATCGAGAATTCCTTTTGAAAATGGTGTTAGTAGGGCTTTAAGTTTTTTACCAATTTGTCATATTTATGAAAGAATGCTGACCTATGTTTATCAATTTACAGGAACAGCAATTTATTTTGGAGAATCTATTGAAAAAATTTCTGAAAACATAAAAGAAGTTTCGCCGACCGTAATGACAGGAGTTCCAAGGCTTATTGAAAAAGTGTACGAAAAAATTATTTCAAAAGGTTCCGAACTCACAGGAATAAAGAAAAAATTATTTTTCTGGGCTATAGATCTTGGGCTAAAATATGAACCTTACCGAGCCAATGGTTGGTGGTACGAAACCCAACTAAAAATTGCCCGAAAACTCATTTTTAGCAAATGGAAAGAAGGTTTGGGTGGTAATCTAGACTTAATTACAACAGGAAGCGCGGCTTGCCAACCCCGATTGGTTCGAATATTTGCTGCAGCAGAAATTTATATTATGGAAGGCTACGGATTAACTGAAACTTCTCCTGTAATCTCCGTAAACGATATGCGAAACGGTGGATTAAGAGTAGGAACCGTTGGAAAAATTATCGATAATGTCGAAGTGAAAATTGCTGCCGATGGCGAAATTCTTTGCAAAGGACCAAACGTAATGATGGGATATTACAAAGACGAGGTTTTAACTAAAGAAACCATTATTGATGGATATTTTCATACGGGCGACATTGGAGAAATAGATAAAGATGGTTTCCTAAAAATTACCGACCGTAAAAAAGAAATGTTTAAAACCTCTGGCGGAAAATATGTAGCCCCACAATTGCTAGAAAACGCCATGAAACAATCCCGTTTTATTGAGCAAATTATGGTTATTGGAGATGGTCAAAAAATGCCGGCAGCCTTTATACAACCCAACTTCGAATTTGTAAAAGAATGGGCAACTATGCACAATGTACCCATCGGAAAATCTTACCAGGATATTAGCAACAATCCAAAAGTGCAAGAACGAATTTTGCAAGAAGTGTACGAAATAAACAAAAAATTTGGAAACTGGGAACAAATAAAACGTATAGAACTAACCCCAGATGTTTGGTCTATAGAAAACGGACACCTCACTCCTACCATGAAACTCAAACGCAAATCGGTAATGGAAATGTACAAAGATTTGTTTACCAAAATTTATGGTGAGTAATTTGATGTTTTTTTAATATTAAAATTCTGCAAAAAAATATACAAATTCCGAAATGCAACCTTAAAAAAATAAAAATATGAAAAATATAATCCTATATATATTAACCCTTTTAGTATTCATTGGCTGCAAGCAGAATCCAGAAAATAAAGCCCAAGAAAATTATCTGGATTTTTCTAAAAGAGACGATCAGTTTACTGGCGGAATAAAAATGATTCCAATATCAACACCAGTAGGAAACTTCAAAGTTTGGACAAAAACCATAGGGAATAATCCTACTATAAAAGTATTGCTTTTGCACGGAGGACCCGGATTAACTCACGAATGTTTCGAAAGTTTTGATGGCTATTTTCCACAACAAAGCATCGAATACATTTATTACGATCAATTGGGTTCTTATTATTCTGACCAACCCAACGATAACAAACTCTGGACAAACGAGCGTTTTGTAGAGGAAGTTGAGCAAGTCCGAAAAGCATTAAAACTCGATAATACCAATTTTTATTTACTTGGACAATCTTGGGGAGGAATTCTTGCCATGGA
>JAYUFL010000120.1:0-12746 GCA_043738745.1 Bacteroidota bacterium | reverse complement strand
CGCATGCTGATATTCATATTTTAAGATTTTTTGGAACAAAATTATATTGCGGTAGTGATGGAGGAATTTATGTTTCAGCAAATGGAGCGAGCACTTTTACAGATTTAACTAAAACAATTCAAATCGGCACTATTAACAAACTTTCGGTATCAAAACAAACCTCTTTTAAAATGATGACGGGACATCAAGACAATGGCGGGCAAGCTTTTAGTACAAATCAATGGAAAGTTTTTTATGGTTCTGATGGAACAGATGTTGCCATCGACCCAACAAACAGTGATTTATTTTATGGTTTTGTTCAATATGGAGCTACTTTGTTCAAAACCATTAACGCAGGGACAACACAATCCAATGCAACAGCAAGTGCTCCTATTGCCGAAACAGGCACAAATGATTTAGGTGGCAGTTGGATTACTCCACTTGAAATGAATAGTATAGGAGAACTATTTGCAGGATATTCCAAATTATACAAATTGGTTAGTGGTGCTTGGACACAGCAAAGTATTGCTACAGTTGGTAGTGGTGATATAGATATAATAGCCATTGACCCTAGCAATGATAACAACATGTATATTGGAAACGGAAATGAATTATATAAAAGTACCGATAAAGGCATTCATTTTTCACTTGCATATACTGCACCTGCATCGATTTCTGATATATGTGTACACTCTTCAAGTAGCAATACGATTTACATTGTAACAGCAGGTACATCTGGGCAAGCATTAAAATCTACCGATGGTGCTATAACTTTTTCAAATATTGCATCAGGATTGCCATCAATTGGTAAATTTTGTATAAAACACCAAGCTTTCAATGCAAATAATCCTTTATATGTAGGTACAAATCTTGGTGTATATTACAAAGATGATACAACAGCTGTTTGGACTCCATTTGACACTAATTTACCTAATGTAAAAGTGACAGCTTTAGAGTTAAATTATATTGACAATAATATTACTGCGGCAACTTATGGTCGTGGAATATGGCAATCGCCAATAACAACAACATTAGGAACATCTGAATTTCTATTTCAAAATGTTACAATTTATCCCAATCCATCAAAAGGTTTTTTTACAATAGAATTAGGAAAAATTATCCCTGAACAAATTGAAATCATTGATACAAACGGCAAAATAATTTACACTCAAAAAGTCTTTAAAAACGATAGTAAGGTTAATTTAAATTTAACAGCTTTTTCAAACGGAATTTATTTTGTGAAAATTGCTAACGATACACAAAGTGTTGTCAGGAAAATTTTAAAAAATTAAATATTTAGTTTAAACAGTATTAAAATGTTAAATCCTTAATCTTAACCATTTGATGAAATGTAATAAGAAAGCATTTATTATTGAGGATGATGAAATTGCAAAATCAGTAATAAAAAATGTATTGAAATTAAATAAAAATGTGAACCAAAGTGATTTTTGTAGTAATGGGTTAGTTGCATTAGAAAAACTAAAAGCAATTATTTATGAAAATGAAAAATTACCCAGTTTTATTTTATTGGATTTCAATATGCCTGTAATGAATGGATTAGAGTTTATTGAGAATATTAGATTTTTAGAAATTGCAAACCAAATTCCAATATTTATGAATTCTTCCAATATAGAACTTGATGAATATCGCAGTTGTTTAAATTATGAAAATGTAAAAGGGAGTTTTTCAAAACCATTTTCACAACAAACATTAAATACTATTTTAGAATATGTAGAAGGGTATTAAAAAATGGAGATATAAATCTTCTAAATAAACAACTGCATTGTATTCTTATTTGATAAGTTAAAAAGTTAATCATTCATAAAATTCCTAAATAAAAACAAATTAACTTGAATCCAAAAATCAATATATTACTTTCCGATCTCAACGAACAACTTAATTTTATAGATTTAGAGATAGACAATCCTATAAAAAAATGCGAAAATGCGATAGAAATCAGTATAAAATCGAAAGAAAAATTGAAGATTTTAATCCAAAAATCAAATTTCAAATCTGACGAAGAAGAAATTCAATTCTTTAAAGAAATTAAACCACAATTCACCTCTAAGATAATTTATTACAATACGATTTTCAATATCGAAATGAAGAAACCTAATGGTGGAACTCGTGTTTTAAAGAAGTATTACAACAATGAATTAATCAAGTTGAAGGCTTTTTTTGATAACGAATTAGAGTTTTATAAATATTATAGAACAGGAAATATTTATTTGGATTACAAGTATTTTTTAAGAGGGAGGTTTGACATTAAACTTTCTGTAAATAGCTATTATTTTGAAACAGACAAGACTTTTTCAACCTCTCACGACTACAAAGTAGCCAAGATTTTGGCAAATGATTTAATCCAGTTGTATTTAGAAAACCAATTAATTATGATTGAAAATAAAGATAATAATGAAAAATCACAACGCAAACCGAACGTGAAAATGACTTGGACAGGATCAAAAGTTGCAATGACTGAACTTTTATATGCGCTACATTCCGAAGGTGTTTTCAATAATGGTGTTGCAGATCTAAAAGATATTGCCGAATATTTCGAGCATGTTTTCGAAATAGATTTAGGACAATACCGCCGTACTTTCCTAGAAATCAGAGTACGTAAAGCCGAAAGAACCAAATTCATAACGGCTCTAAACGAAGCTTTAATTAAGCGAATGGATAATTCAGATGATGTGATTTAATCAAAAATCGTTCACAACGCGAACCCCGTTGTGATTTTTATTCAATCAAAACCCACAATTTTGTGCCATAACAATTTAAAACGGCACATTATGGCAATCGAAGTTATCACTCGCGAAGATTTGAACGAATTTCGTACACTTCTTCTTTCCGATTTAAACGCAATGTTTAATTCAAAACCGCAACAGCAAAAACAATGGCTCAAATCTACTGAAGTCAGAAAGTTGCTAAATATTTCTCCAGGTACTTTACAGAATCTACGAATTAATGGTGTGCTATCTTACACCAAAGTTGGCGGTATCATTTTCTATGCTTATGCAGATTTGCAAAAAGTTTTAGAATCCAATAAAGTCGAAGCAACTCCCAATTTGTTCAATCCTAAATGGTTGGTACGATGAATTATATCAAGCACCTCACAGGGTTTTTCAATCGCATTGCGCTTGAAAACTCACTTAATCCAACACACATCAGTTTGTATTTGGCTCTTTTTCAATGTTGGAATGTCAATCGGTTCAAAAATCCAATCATAATTTCCAGAGACGAAATGATGAAAGGAAGCAAAATTGCATCAAAAGCAACCTATCACAAGTGCATTAAAGAATTGCAACGGTTGAAGTTTTTAGATTATTTTCCATCGTATAATCCCTATTCCGGAACAGAAGTTTTTATGGTAAATTTTTCGGAAGGAAGTAATTTTAGCCAAAATAGTTCAGACGCAACCAGTTCAAATATTGAACAAACCACACCAATTTTTGACCCAACCGAGCCAAAAAATGAACCTGTTAATGGTCAGGTTAGTGAACAGGTTAATGAACTTCCCTATATATATAATAATAAACAAACATCTAAAAACATTAAAAACATAGATATAGACACCAATTTTCAAAATTTTGATGATGATTTATTTTTAGAAGAAAAAAATAAAGAAGAAAAAAGTTCCGCCAAAAAAGAAGAAAAATTTATATCGCCATCAATTGATTTAGTCAAAGAATATTTCAAGTTTCAGAATTTTACAGAATTTGAAGCAGAGCGATTTTTTAATTATTACTCCAGTATCGGTTGGCTGATTGGTGGAAAAACCAAAATGAAAGATTGGCAAGCAGCTGCACGAAACTGGATGTTAAACACACCAAAATTTTCTGTCAATTTGCCAAATCCATCAACGCAAAAAGCAAATCCGCAACCAAGAGCCTACAACCTCAACGCAACCATTGACAAAAATTATGCAGAGCCATTGTAATCCGATTTGTCATTGCGAGGTACGAAGCAATCTCCGTTTTGACAAATAAACAATCAACCTTTCAAAACGATGAATTCAAAATACAATTATCCCGAAATAATGACTTGGCTAGAACTAAAAGGCAAATTAAAGTTTGGGGAAAAGTTCCATTTCAGAGAAGTGGATGTAGTCAATATTCAAAAACTGATTTGTTATTTTCTAAAAGATGAGGTTATGGCTGCCAATTTTAATTTAGATCTATCCAAAGGAATTTTACTTTCTGGACCAGTTGGCTGCGGAAAAACAACATTGATGACTTTAATGCGAAATGCAGCAAAACAAAACAACAATTTTATAATGAAAACCTGCCGAGACATCAGTTTTGAATTTATCAAAGAAGGCTACCAAACCATTCAAAAATACAGCAACGGTAACAATTCGCATAGCGAATATAGAAACTATTGCTTCGATGATTTAGGTGTAGAAACCAATCTAAAATACTACGGAAACGAATGTAACGTAATGGCAGAAATAATACTTTCCAGATATGATATTTTCATTTCAAAACAAGTCATAACACACATAACCAGTAATCTTTCCGCCACCGAAATAGAAGCAGCTTATGGTAATCGAGTGCGTTCACGACTTCGTGAAATGTTGAATTTGATAGCTTTTGATGATAATTCATTGGATAAAAGAAGTTGAATTGCATAATAACAAACACCAAAAAACAATAATAATGATCTGAGTAAATGTTAAATTTGATTGCTTTAGATGATAATTCTGTAGATAAGCGAAGTTGAATTATAATCAGGAACACCAAAAAACTAATGTAATTACTAGTAATGATTGACTTTACAGGCTATAAAGACAGAACAGTTAAAACTTTTAAAGATAAAAAGAGTTATCTTAATATAGAAGTATTACATTTGCGTAACACTACACATTGTGTAGTAGATAGCAAACGAAATACACAAGTGGGAATAGAAATACAATCATATAATTATTTAGAAGAATATATAGATGCTGTTAGAGCTAAAGGAAGATATGCTTTTACATTAGAAGAACTTAAAGACAAATTTGATATAAGTGATAAAGCAATTTTACAAAATCTATATCGATTAAAATCAAAAAAGAAAATAGTTCAAATTCGTAAAGGCTTCTATACACTCTTACCTGCCGAATATTCAAATTATGGTGTGATACCATCAAGTATGTATATGGATGATATGATGATTTCACTAAATAAAAAATATTATTTAGGATTAATGTCAGCTGCTGCGCTACACGGTGCTTCACATCAACAATCAATGGAGACATTTGTAATTACAGAGAAACCAGCATTGCGAGATATAAAAACCAAGAAACTAAAAATAAATTTCTTAGTCAAAAACGAATGGAATAAGGAAGATATAAAACAAATGAAAACGGATGCAGGCTACATCAACGTATCGTCACCAGAACTTACAGCATTGGATTTGTTATACTATGTCGATAAATTAGGGATGAATAGAGTAATAACAATTCTAAAAGAACTAATAGAAGTAATTAAACCATCGGTACTTGCAAAAACTGCAAAAAATTATTCTCAAGCAGCAACCGTACAACGATTAGGATATTTATTAGAATATGAATTAGGAAACGAACAATTAAGCCAAGCAATATATCAAATCATAGCCGATAAAAAAGGTAAAAACGTACCATTAATGCCAGGGAAAAACAAAAGAGGAACAGTAAATATAAAATGGCGTATCATCAATAACATTAACATCGAAAGTGATTTATGATACCTAGACGTTATATAGAAGAATGGAAAGAATTTGCTCCTTGGCCAGAAAATAGCCAAGTCGAACAAGATTTAGTAATTGAAAGAGCTTTGGTTGAAATATTTTCAGATACATTCCTAAATGAAAACCTAGCATTCCGTGGCGGAACTGCTTTACACAAACTATTCCTAAAACCACAAGCAAGATATTCTGAGGATATTGATTTAGTACAAATAAAAACGGGACCAATAAAACCAATTCTCGTTAGACTGCGAGAATGTTTGATTTTTTTAGGAACCAAAAGAAATATTACAACCAGTATTCACAACAACACCGTAGAATATAGATTTGAAACAGAAATACAACCAATTATCAGAATGCGTCTCAAAATCGAAATCAATTGCAGAGAACATTTCACAGTTTTAGGATTGCATCAAGTGCCTTTCAAAGTACAAAATGGCTGGTTTAGTGGAGAATGTATGATAAATACCTACTACATAGAAGAGTTATTGGGAACAAAATTAAGAGCATTGTACCAACGAAGAAAAGGACGCGATTTATTCGATTTAGATTTGGCACTGACAAAACTGGATATAGATATTTCAAAACTAATTCAATGCTACAAGCAATACATCAATTTCTCTGATGGTGCATCGCCTACTAGCAAAATGTTTGTTATTAATATGGAAGAAAAAATGAAAGATGATGAATTCCGGAATGACATCTTTACTATTTTAAGACCTGAAGTAGAATATGATAATGATTTGTCGTATAAAAGAATAAGTGAAAGTATTATCAATAAAATTTAGAGATAAATTAGGATATGGACGAAGAAAAAATAAGAGAAGAATTATCAAAAATTTTAGTTGAAAATCCAAATGATTATAGCAAGATATTGGAGCTTTCTTCAAAACTAGCAAGTTTCGACATTGATAATGTTAGATTTAGTGTTGATGCTGGAGTAATAGACCGATTAGGAACAGAATTAGTTGCTAGACAAGAAACAGCAGTATCCGAGTTAGTAAAAAATGCTTATGATGCTGATGCAAAAAAAGTTACTCTAAAGTTTGAAAATTCTGACTCAATTGGCGGTACTTTATTTATTGAAGATGATGGTATTGGCATGACACGTGACCAATTAGTTAACGGTTTTATGAGAATATCATCAACAGACAAGCTACATAATCCTCTTTCTGAAAGATACAATAGAAAAAGATCTGGTCAAAAAGGTATTGGCAGATTTGCAGTACAACGTCTTGGGAAAAAATTAACTATAACAACACAGACTAAAAATAATGATTTTGCTTTAGTTTTAACAATTGAATGGGATAAATACAAAGGTGATACTGATTTGCTCAATATCAGTAATAAAATCATCACCGTTGATAAAAGAAAAGAAGAAGGAACAACGTTAAAAATAGAAAACTTAAGAGACAGATGGTCACAAGCCGCTATAAAGCGTATTTACAGGTATGTAAGCGCAATAATACAACCTTTTCCGTTATCAGAACAAGAGGAAGTTGAGGAAGTTGAGGAAAATATTAATGAAATTATAGATCCTGGTTTCAAAACAATTTTTAAAAAAATTGAAGAAGAAAGAGCTATTACTATTGCAGATGAATCGAGTATGATTTATGACCATGCTCTTGCTGAAATTGAAGGTTGGATAGATAAAAATGGATTAGGTATTTATACAGTAAAAAGTAAAAAACTAGATATTGATGAAGTGGGAGAAATTGGAAGTAATCCTGACGATGCTACTATTCCTTTTTCTGAATTAAAAAAAGTTCGATTTAAAGCCTATTATTATATTTATAATGCAGATTTAATTCCAAAGATGCATGAAAGTAGTATAAAAAGAGCATCAAGAATTTCGGGGGGTATTAGATTGTACAGAAATGGTTTTAGAGTATTGCCTTATGGTGAAACGGGGAATGATTGGCTAAAACTAGATGAATCTGTTACTAGAAGATCTATACTCCCAGTTCACGGCAATGGTAATTTCTTTGGCTTTGTAGAATTAATTGATGTTGAAAAAAAGTTCAATGAGACGTCTAGTCGTGAAGGATTAATGCAAAACGATGGATTAATTCAACTTCAAAATTTTGTTTACAGAACATTGATGCATGGTGTAATTAAAATCGCAGAAATAAGGAATATTAAAATTGTCTCTGGTCAAAAAATTGAAGGAAATTTATATGAGAAAATTGAGGTAAGGATTAAAGATATTGCTCATACTTTAGAGGCGTTAGATATAGAATTAGAAAAAGAAGAAGGAAATGTTCAAGTTGAAAAAAATAGAAGGAAAAAAATTCTGAAACTAAAAAAAGATTTAGAGGAAGTTGCTGGATTGCAGAAAGAAGAAACATCTAAAATGCTCAAAGAAAAATCTATGCTACGGGTATTAAGCAGCGTAGGGATAACAATTGGTCTATTTATACATGAAGTTAGAGATTATATAATAAATATGGAATCTGACGTAAAATTCCTTTTAGAAAAGTTACGTTCAGATACACTTTTATTAGAGAGAGTTTTAATGCTTGAGAAAAATATTGCAACTTTTCAAAGTTATACGTCTTATTTTGACAATGTTGTTTCTGCAAATGTAAGAAGAGAATTAAAACCTATTGAAGTACAAAATACTTCCGAAAATTTTTGGAAGTCTATGAATAACGATGCGAAAAAAAGTAATATAGAATTTCATTTTCCAATTAGAAATGGATCATATATTTATACATTACCAATGCATCCATCGGAATGGTCATCTATATTGTTTAATTTTTATACTAATGCAAAAAAAGCAATAAAAAGAACTAAAAAAGCAGGTGAAATAAAAATTGAATGTGGCATCAATAACAAATATGTTTTTTTAGAGTTTTCAGATACTGGTGATGGAATTTCAGAAGAAAATGAGGAAAAAATATTTGATGAATTTTACACAACAACTTCACAAAGTGTTTTAGAGGAAATAGATGCAAGTAATGAGATAACTGGAACTGGATTAGGGTTAAAAATTGTAAAAGACATTGTTAGTAGTTATAGAGGGAATATACAAGTAGTGTCTGCAAAGGAAGGTTTTAGCACTTGTTTAAGAATAGAAATACCAATAGCAACAGATAAAGAATTAGATGAAAATGGCTTATAAAATATTATATATAGACGACCAAGATGTTTCAAGTAGAGAAGCAGATTTAAAAAATTTAGGTTTTGAAGTTGAAACACATAAACCAACAAATAATTTTAAAGATATTGAATTAAAGGTTCGAGACAGCATTCATGCTCTAATATTAGATTATAAACTAACTGAAGGGGAAGGCTAACAAGCTTGTTTTGATGCACCAACAATTGCTCAATTTGTTAGAACCATGCACTCAATAGATGGTTTTAATATTCCTATTGTATTGATGTCGAATCAAACAATTTTCATAGAAAACTATAAAAACGATTTCACTAGTCAAGATTTATTTGATTTCACAATTACAAAACAAGATTTTAATATAAATAAGGAAATATTCGGTAGAAAACTAAATTCATTTATAACTTCTTATCAAAAAATTAAAGAAGATAATAACTTAATTAAAACTTTAGGTTTAGAAGGAAATCAAACCATTCTTCATTCAAGACTAATTTCATCTTACGAAAAATTAGGCAATAATCATTTCAAAGTAAGTTCTTTAATTTATGATGATTTGCTTTGTGCTGTTGGTTTAACTATTGGAGAAGATATTTTATCTGCAAGACTCGGGGTTTCAAAGGATTCCGAAGATTGGTCAAAACTTTTAGAGTTTTTGAAAGATGCTTATTATAAGGGTATATTTTCAAATATTAAAAATCGTTGGTGGATGGATAAAGTGAACTCTTGGTGGTATGAAAAAATTTCCTCTGAAACTTCATTGAGAAGATTAAATGGAGAAGAAAGAGTAGAATTATTAAAATCTAAACTTGAATTAAAAAATCTAATTCCTTTAACAAAAACTAGTCATTCTGTAAGTTCCAATTTCTGGACTATCTGTAAACATTCAAAAGCGCCATTAGATCCTTTTGATGGTATTGAATTATTAAATGATTATTTACCTTGGCAAGAGAAAAAATATATTTCAATTGATTCTGCATTGGAAAAAATGGAAGATTATAAAACTCTAGTTAGTGATATTGATAAGAAAGCTGTTCGTGATATTGTAAAAAAAGAAAGAGCAAATGGATAGTTGGAATTTAAGAACATTTCGAAACGATTTGTCAATTTTTATAAATAAAATTGAAGAGCATAATGTTCCTGGTGGTTTTAGAGCACCACTTGATGAAGTTATGGAAGAATTAAACAGAAAAGATTTAGTTGATTATAGTTTAAAAGATTTATGTCTGTATGTAAGTGGTCTGAAAGGTTCTTTACCAACGGAAGTTAATCATTATCAAATATATTTAAGTAATTTTTTAAAGTTTAAAGATAATTTTACAGTAAATATTGACCCTCTATTTAAATATAAGTTAGAAATTAATATCCATGCTTATAAAAATAAAAGTTACACTGGAAATTGTTATAAATGTAGTTGGCATTTAGATCAACATACAGTAAGTGGTGTTGATAAATATACACATCCTTCATATCACTTTCAATATGGTGGTAACAAAACTAAATCTCTCTCTTCTGGTGATCTTCTAATGTTAGGTACTCCAAGAATTCCCCATCCTCCGATGGACTTATTTTTAGGTTTTCACTTCATACTAACTAATTATTTTGATAACACTAAACATCCTTTTGTTAAAAATTTACTGAATGATTATGAATATACAGAAATAATAAAACGTGCACAAGAAAGATTATGGGCTCCATATTTTGGTACTTATAACTCAAATATTAATCACGATGACTTTACTGTTTCAAATGTGTTTCCATTGTATATAAACTAATAATGAATCCAAATATTTTAAAATATCTTAAAGGATACTCCTTTAAAACATATAATATCAATAAACTTTTGGTATCAGCATTTATTGAAGTAAATGAACTTAAAGACATTGAAAATGATTTTATTAATCAGTTTGTTATTAGAGACATTGAAGAATCGATTTTTTTAAAAGAATTTATTTCAAATTTAAACGGTCAAAAATTTGACATAGAAGAATTACTTGAGTTATTTGAATTTGTCATTTCGCCAGCTGACAAAAAAGTTAATGGTGCTGTCTTCACACCCAGTAATATTAGAGATTTCATAGTTAAACAATCAATAGATAAATTTTTAAATTTAGGCGGAGATTTATTAGATACTAAATTTGGAGACATAGCTTGTGGTTGTGGTGGCTTTTTCAAAACAATTGTAGATGTAATTAAATCAGAAACCAATAAAAGCTACTTTGATATTTTTAGAGATAATATTTTTGGAGTAGATATTCAAAATTATAGTATAGAGCGTACAAAAATATTATTAACTCTTCATGCTATAAAAAATGGTGAGAATAGAGAAAATTTTGAATTTAACATGTATCAGGGTAATTCATTAAATTTTGATTGGAATTTGATTCCACAAATTCAGCAAAATGAAGGATTTGATATTATTGTAGGTAATCCACCTTATGTTGGTGCCTCAAAAATAGATGATGAAACAAAATTATTACTTAAAAATTGGAGTGTTTCCGCTTCTGGAAAGTCCGATTTGTATATTCCTTTTTTTGAAATTGGGTTAGAAAACTTAAATGCTACGGGTGTTTTGGGCTATATAACAGTAAATACTTTCTACAAAAGCTTAAATGGTAGGTCGGTTAGAAATTATTTCTCTACAAATAGATTTGACCTAACAATAATCGATTTTGGTGGAGAGCAATTATTTAAAAAAAGATCTACATACACTTGTATATGTGTTATTGGCAAAAATCAATCAGATAACATAAATTATGTCAAATCAAAAAGTATTAAAATTAATTCAATTAAAGAATCTGATTATATCAATATTTTATATGACGATTTAAATAATTTTGATGGATGGTATTTAATCAATAAAAAGACTAAAAAAATCATATCAAAAATAGAAAATACAGGGATTAAATTAGGTTCAAAATTTGAAATACGAAATGGTTTTGCAACACTTAAAAATAACATTTATGTTTTCAGTCCAATAAAAGAAACGGAAGATTTATATTTTTTTATTAAAGATGGAGTAGAATATCAAATTGAAAAAAATATTTGTAGAAATGCTATAAAACCCAACACTTTAAAACTAGAATCAGAAATTGAAAATCATACCGAAAAACTTATTTTTCCATATAAAATAGTTGAGGTAGTAAATGATTTATTTGAAACTAATAAAACAAGTTTAAAAGTTATTAATCAAGACGAATTAAAATCAAAATTCCCTTTTACTTACAAGTATTTATCAACTCAAAAAAAGATTTTATCCGAAAGAGATAAAGGAACTAAAGATTATGGTGAATGGTATGCTTTTGGCAGAAATCAAGCATTACTTATATCAGGTTACAAGTTACTATTACCATATATTACAAATACTCCATGCTTTGTTTTCACAAATGACCAAGAATTACTTTTTTATAATGGATATGCTATTTTTTCGGAATCAATCGAAGAGTTACATATTTTACAGAAAATTTTGATGTCCAAAATATTTTGGTTTTATATTCAAAATACCAGCAAACCATATGCTGGAAATTACTTTTCAGTTGCGAAAAATTATATTAAGAATTTTGGTATTTGTGATTTGACGTTAGATGAGAGAACATTCTTATTAAGTTTAAATGATAAAAATCTTATTGATGATTTTCTAATGAGAAAGTATGATGTTAAAATTAATTAATTTGTTTTCATAAGAAACGGGCAATCAAGCGGTCTCTCTTCGGTCGTTTCCTTTGTTCCGTTCGGCTGTTCCAGTCAGTCGTACCTCCTTTCGTTCCTCATCTTCACACGGTCACTTCCTGCGTTCGGTCGGGCTTATGCACCCACAATACCGCTTCATTTCGCTTCTTTCAATCGTTCGCTCTCCGCTCCATTGCATTCCGCTGCAAGCTCTCTCTTTCTCTTCACTACATTCCAGCAGTATTATGTCTGCCGCCCTCCGTGTTTTCAGCGGTTGCTCTTT
>JAYUFL010000119.1:0-12756 GCA_043738745.1 Bacteroidota bacterium | reverse complement strand
CTTCCAAAATCTTAAAATCTTTCCTCTATTGAGGAGTGCAAAGGTAATCCGTTTTTTATTTCTCGCAAATGTTTTCTAATCTTTTTTTAGAAAAATTTGCTGATGCTCTTTTAAGAAATTGAATTACTGGAGATTGCGTCATGAAAATTTTAATCTTTGTTGTAATGTCAATAGCAAACATTGTAGATGTTTTGTGTTTTTTTCAGGAAAGCCTTATGTTTGAAAGATTTTTTATTCGTTTTATTGAGCAAAATTATTAATTTTTTTGAGAAGTAAATGGAAAATTTGTTCGGTTAAAAATATTTATTCATCTAAATGAATATGCAAATCGCTATTTTTAGATTTTTATCTCATAAAAAATGCTTTCTAAATTTAGACTGCCCCCAAAAAGTTAGACACTATTTGGGGGTATTTTTATGGAAAGAAAAGTCAAATATGATTATGCATTTAAACTTGAATGTGTAAAATTAGTAGTAGAGAAACATTATTCTTGGGATTATGTTGCTGTTGAAAAAGGAATAAGTAGTTCTAATATTCGTAAATGGGTTGGGTTTTACAAAGAATATGGCACAGCTGGTTTGTTACCAAGAAAGAATCAAAGTTATTCGTTAGATTTTAAATTGAAAGTATTGAAAGCAATTGACAAAGATTTGTTGTCTTTGCGCGAAACAAGTATAAAATTTAACATACCTGATACTGGTATTATTGTAAAGTGGAAACGAGATTTTGCTAATTTCGGTTTTGAAGGATTAAGACCAAAAACAAGAGGAAGACCAAAAGCTCTCAATACAATCAAACGTAAAAAAAGAAAAACAGATAAACCACTTACAACAGAGGAAGAACTTCTAAAAGAGAATGAAGCCTTAAGATGTGAAAACGAATTGCTAAAAAAGTTGCAAGCCTTGATTCAAGCAGAAGAGAAAGCCAAAAAGCGCGAGCCATAATGGAGTTAAGGCATAGGTTTGATTTAGAAATACTTTTAAATCAAACAAAAATGGCACGTAGTAATTTTTATTACCATCAAAAACAAAGTAAATCAATCGATAAATATGCGGAAATAAAAGAAAAGATTAAATCGATTTATCACAAACACAAAGGGCGTTATGGATATAGACGAATAACAGATGAGCTAAATAGCACTGGGTTAGTAATCAATCATAAAACAGTAGCAAGATTAATGAAAACACTGGGATTAAAGAGTCTTATTAGAATTAAAAAATACAAATCATACAAAGGCGAACAAGGCAAAATTGCGCCCAATATTCTAGAAAGAAAATTCAAAGCAGAGGCACCAAATCAAAAATGGGCAACTGATATAACCGAATTTAATGTCTCTGTTCAAAGATTGTATTTATCGCCAATAATTGATTTGTTTAATCAAGAAATAATCAGTTACGAACTAACAGAAAGACCCGTTTTTAATCAAGTTGTAATGATGTTAAATAAAGCATTTAAGAAAACACCAAACAATACAAATCTAATTCTACATTCAGATCAAGGTTGGCAATATCAAATGAAAAGATATCAAAATCAATTGAAAGAAAAAGGTATCCTACAAAGTATGTCTAGAAAAGGAAATTGTCTAGATAATGCTATTATTGAAAATTTCTTTGGAATACTAAAATCAGAATTATTTTATTTAAAAAAATACACATCGATTGAACAATTAAAAAAAGAAATTGATATATATATAAAATAGTATAACAATGACAGAACTAAATCAAATTTAAACAAAATGAGCCCGATAAAATATCGAGCTCATTATTATCAAAATTAATTATAAATTTGTCCAAACTTTTGGGTTCAGTCTATTTCTGAAAGGCCTTTTTAAAAATTAATTTACAATTATATTGTCAATATCAACAGTTGTTGTTACGGGTGGTCCTGTAGAAATATTTGTACCTGTGTACTCAAAAACAAAATAACCATTTCCAGTTACAGTAGCAGGTATGTTATAGGTTAAATTGGTTAAAGTAGCATTTGCGGTTGGAAATGCAACGCTAAAACTAGTAGAAATATCATACAAAGTAGCATCTTTTATTTTCATTCCAGGAACAAAATTAGTAGTTCTGTACACTTTTAGCCCCAGTGAATTAGCAAAGAATCCTACTTTTAAATCGAATTTTATGGTGCTTGCGACCGTCATGTCAACAGGTACTAAAAAATAAGCTTTGTTTTTTTCGACATTCCCACTATAAGCTGACATTTCGAGGGCTCCAGAAACAATTTTCCATTTTTTTGTACCTTCTGTAGAAAAATCCAGATAGTTGGCAAACGCAAGTTGATTAACTGCAAAACTTGTGAAGTTTTCAGTTAAAGTTCCATTGAACAAATAAATTCTTGGATTATTTAATTTAAAATCACCCTCATTTCTTACTGTAAATTGGTAATCGGTATTGTATTTAGACATTATACCTCTAATACTTCCCCTGCCAGAAGGAACGGAATTTGCTGAAAATTGACAGTATTGGCTGACTCTACAATAGCGGGTTGTTCCTCCAGTTACATCAACAATATCATGATTAGTAGCAAAACCTCCAGAATCTATATCAAAATAAGTTCGTGCCAAGGAGTTATCCGCAAATTGTACATTATCAATTTCCAATAAGGTGTTTTGATTTATATCTAAAGCTGCATTTGTTAAAGATACATGTCTTACTAAACTATTTTCATCTACAATTGTTGACGATGGAAACACAAAATTTTGATACTCTAATTCCGAAATTCCTGTAATTTTTGTAGCGTCGGTTGGGTCGATAAGCCCAATTTGAGTAGTTCCAAAAACTTTTGCAATTGCTAAACCTTTTAATTTAATGTATATTTTTCTTCCTGATGTAAATCCATTTCCAAAAAGCGCACTTTTATCAATAGAAAGGCTAAACCCAACAGGTGTTCCACTTGTTGAAAGAATATCTTGGCAAGATATAGATTTGTAAAAATTTCCTGTGGCGTCGTTAGAGTTTACGTAGGCCTCAATTACATCATCTGATAAATAAATCGTTGGTGTAGCAGTTGCTGTTAAAACCAAACTAGAGACTGTTTTGTTTGTTGTTAAACTATATGTTTTTAATTCTGGACTAATGCTTTCGAACTTGTCGCTGTTAGTGCAATTTGTTAAAAAAGTTGCAATTACCAGAAATAAAACAGATTTTAATATAAATGATTTCATTTTTTTGATTTTTAGAATATTAATAAAAAACTCTGATTTTATCTAGTTGGTATCCACCGGTTAACGATGAAGTTCCTTTTACTTTGAAGGCTAAATATAAATTTCCTTTGTAACTCGACAAATCAATAATACCAGAATCTAAATATGCAAATCTGGTTGTATCCTGAGTGGGTACATTAAAATTTATTTTTTGCCAACTAGCTGACATAAAGTTAGACCCATTATAATCTGTAGAAACATAAAATTCTAATGAATTATCTATGTTTCTAACATAACCATCCTGACAAGATTGAAAATATATTCTTTCACCATCTTGTGTGTCCATATTAATTGGCGGTGAGATTAGCCACGAAACATTAACAGGTTGTCCAGAACCATACGAACTAAATTGTGCATATCCATCGGATTTGTAACTTGCTTGCGACCAAAATTTAGTTCCTACTTCCGAATTCAAAACCCAACCAGTTGTGGTTAAATTGGTATTGTTAAAATCTTCTGAAAAAAGTGTTTTTGCTGGAGGCGTTACTGTTACGTCGGTATCTTTGGTGCAACTCGAGAACAAAATGGCTATTGAACCAAGCAATAACACTATTTTGAATTGTATTGATTTCATAGTATATTGTATTAAAAATTAATATAAAAATTTAAAAGATAAGTTCGTCCATAGCCATAGAAATATTTAGAGCCAAAAGCGGGTGTTCCGCTCGAAACATCTTGGTTTAATTGTGTGAAGTTAGAATTTCGGGCTTGCTCAAATCCTCCTGTTTTGTATTTCACATCCAGAACATTGTCGATACTAGCAAAAAAACCTACAGTGTTATGATAAACTCTCCACGATTTTCCTCCCGTAAGATTTAACAAATTAAAGTCTTTAAATTTTTCTTGTTTTAATAAGGTTGTAGCTCTTTCTAGAGTTTCGCCAGTTACAGGTACACCAGGGGCAAGTGTAACATCATCATAAAATCGTGCAGTCCGAGTTATTGGGGCAACACTAATGTAGTTGTTCCCAAGATAATTTATGTTAGCACCAATGAACCAAAATTTAGGGTCTCTATATTCTATTCCAAACGAAGCTGCAGTTTGCGGCATACCCGATTGTTTGTAGTTTTTTAAATTAGCCTCTCCATAATTCAATACTGGATTAGAATTTGTTGATGTCGCATTGGCATCTACACCTATTAAAACCGTTGGATTGTTGTCGTAAATATACTCTCCATAAGCTGCACTTGCTGTAACTTTTAGAGTTGATGTAATCGGGTACTCGACACCAAATTCTAATCCAATATTTCTTTTAGAAATATTTGTAACTGTTTGGTTTACAAAAGCATTCCCAACAGGTGTTGTTCCGCCAGTGGTGTTTTCGACTTCCGCAGCACCATCTCCAAAGAAAAAAGCAGTTTCGGTTTGATTTTTTATTTTAGAATAATATGCTGTTAATCGGGTTTTTAGTTTTGGGTTGCTTATAATGTAACTTACATCGGCACTAGATATTGTTTCACTTCCAACTCCTCCAACAATATTATTGTTAACTCGAGCATTGTTGAACGTGTTTTTTAAACTAGGCGCTTTTGTTAAATAAGCCCCATTTACAGTAAAATATTGTCTTCCTGAAATTTTATAGGTCAAACCACCTTTAAAACCAAAGTTATCAAAAGATAATTTATCGCTTTTACCAAAAGAATTTCCTGGGTAATACCCATTTTTGTACAAGCCTTCTCTTTGATACTCGGAACGAGAAAAACTTTGCGACAAATAAAAATCTACTTTTTTGAATGTGAATTTAAATTGTGTAAAAGCATCTATATTATTAGACATTAAGTTATAATTGTATCCAAAAGTATCTCCTAGACCTACTGTTCTAACCGGAGTATTCAAATTTTGTTGTTGTTGATTAGATCCAACTCCATATAGAGTTATGTCTCTAAAATAATCTCCTCCCAAAAGATCTAACATATTCTGAAAATTGTGCGATTTTAAATTTCTATATGTTACACCAGCATTAAAATTTATATTGTCTGCTAATTGAGAACTCAAAATTGTATTTGCGGTAAATTGTTTGTCATCAGTTCTTTCTTCGTACAAAGCATAGTAACTGTGACCATCTCCACTGTTTTTATTTTGGTAAATTAAATGATCCCAATCGAGTTGACCACCAGCAATAAAAAGATCTCTTTTTTGCGCACCTTCTACATAGTTTGGAGTGAAATTTCCTGCTGAATCATACAAAGACGTTTCGTAACTCGGTAGGTTTTTGTAATAACTCGGGTCGGGATTATCGGCTCCTTGATAGGCTAATTTATTATTTCCAACTTTTCCAAACTGATAAGAAACATTAGTGTTTAAATTGGTTTTTGGAGAAATTTTCCAATAATCACTTAAAATAAAAATAGGTTCTTCGATGCTTTTTATTGCTCCTATCCTTTTTACTCCATTTTGATAACCCCAATAAGCGTTGTATCGAAAGCCTTTTAAATCTGTTACTTCTTGAGTATTTGCAGATGTTTTACCTCTTTTGTTCTGACCGTAAATAGTCGTAAAATTTATGCTGTGACTAGAATTTATTTTTTTTTCTACACTTGCCGAAAAAGAATTTGCATCGTAGTTTGTACCTTCAAAATAACCTTGATTTCCAAAACGTCTTGAAGCCGAAACCACGTACGACCAACCATTTTTGTCGACTCCCGATGAAATTGTTCCCATTAATCTTCCATTATAATTGGTGTTTGAACCAGCCACGGAAACACGAATTCCTTTTTTGTAAACAGACGCTCGTGTGTTAATTTGTTCGGTTCCTAAAATTCCTCCAAAAGTATAGTCCGAAGGTACAGAACCATTGGTGTATTCTTGATTTCTGGTAGCGTCATTCAAACCGCCCCAATTACCATATTGTGGTCTACCATCATAAATTTTGTTCATTGTAATACCGTTAATCATAACAGTAGAATATGCATTATCTAAGCCTCTAACCTTAAAACGGGTTCCTCCCCAATTAAAGGCTGCCGCCTGATTAAAAGCATCTCGAGATGATTGAAGTAAACTCGAAGTACTTTCCGAACCACTGTTGTCATCGCTCAAATCATTGTCATTTAAAGTAACAATACTATTCTTTTCGTCGGTTACAATATCCTCTTCTAGAACTACAATTCCCAAATCTAGCATTTTTCCAGATTCGATTTCAATTTGCAATAATTGCTCTTTGTAGCCTTGGTTTCGGATTTGCAACAATTGATTACCGACAGGAATATTTTTAAAAACAAATTTACCATCAGTATCGGTTAATTGAGTTAAATAGGCATTTTGAATCGATACAACGACACCTTGCAATGGTTTTTGAGTTTTAGAATCGACTACTTTTCCGCCAATTCCTGAACTTTTTTGAGCAAAACCAAAAAACACTTGCATTATAAATAATGAACTAAGTACAAGTTTTTTCATAAATGAAATTTAGATTAATTAAAAATTTGAAAAGAAAAATAATTTCTTTTCAGCCTGCGAATTTACATTATTAATTAATATTATTTACTTTTGATGCGAAGTTTGTATTAAACTTGACATTAAATTAAAGTATGATTCATGAAAATTAAAAAAATTATTGTTGCCTTTACTGTTCTTCTATACGTGTCTGGAGCAAATGCACAATCAAAAAAATATAAAATTCACACGATAGCATTCTACAATTGTGAAAATTTTTTTGATACCATAAACGACCCAAACACCAACGACGAAGATTTTACGCCCGAACGTGGATGGACTGGAGATAAATATAAACAAAAAGTCGAAAATCTAGGAAAAGTTTTGTCTCAAATAGGAACTAACGATCAACAAACAGATGCTCCAACAATTATTGGTATTAGCGAAATCGAAAATCGAAGTGTTCTGGAAGATTTGATAAAAAACCATCAAATGAGAAACAAAGACTACGGAATTGTACATTTCGATTCTCCCGATAAACGCGGAATCGACGTTGGATTTCTTTATCAGAAAAAGTATTTTCAGCCTGTAAGTTACGTAAATGTGCCTCTTCTTATTTATAACGATGCAACCGAAGATTCTAAATATAAAAAAGAAGAAAAAGAGGAAACCTCAACCGACAAGGCAGTTGTTGACAAAAGCACAAATAGAATTTACACTCGAGATCAACTGTTGGTAACAGGACTTTTGGATGGCGAGGAAGTTAGTATTATTGTTGATCACTGGCCATCGAGATTAGGAGGAGAGAAAAAAAGTAGCCGACTCCGAGAAGCCGCAGGAGCGCTTTCCAGAAAAATTATGGACTCGTTGTACAAAAAAAATCCAAATGCAAAAATTATTCTTCTAGGTGATTTAAATGACGGAACGCAAAACCGAAGCGTTAAAATTAGTGTTGGAGCAAAGTCAAAAAAAGAAGATGTAAAACCACAAGGAGTTTATAATCCGTTCGAAGAAATGGCAAATAGAGGAAATGCAACCTTGTTTTATAGAGATGCAGGCGATATTTTTGACCAAATAATGGTTTCCGAACCACTGCTAAACAAAGATTATTCTACCTACAGATATTGGAAAGCAGGAATCTACAACAAACCGTTTATGATTCAGAACACAGGACAATACAAAGGTTATCCACTGCGACACTCTGCAAATGAAGTTGGATTTAGCGATCACTTTCCTGTATATATTTATCTAATTAAAGAAATAAAATAATGAAACAAATTATCTTAATAACAGCCATTTTTTTTACCCTAAATTCTTTTTCGCAAGAAACAATCACAACAGATAAAGTTAAAGATTTTATGGACAAAATTATTTCGGTCGAAGGCAAAGTCGTTTCATTTAAATTGGCTGCCGAAGGAAAAAGTATCAATTACATCAATATTGATAAAAAATTTCCAGAAAATGTTTTCACCGTCATAATAACTAATGACTATTTATTGAAACTAAACATCAAAATTGAAGATTTAATAGATAAAACGATTGTTGTTAAAGGAAAAATATCGGTTTATAAAAACGATTCTAAACAAATTCCACAGATTTTCAATCCAGAAAGTATTGAAGTAAAGAAATAATTTTGATTAGCCAATTTTCTTAACCTTATCTTAATCTCAAAAAAAATGTCAATCTCAAAACCATTCAATCTCAATAAATGGATTGAAGAAAACCCTCATTTGCTTAAACCTCCAGTTGGCAATAAAAATCTGTATGTTGATTCTGGAGATTATATCGTGATGATTGTCGCTGGGCCAAACGCTCGAAAAGATTACCATTACAATGAAACTGAAGAACTTTTTTATCAACTCGAAGGTTCCATAAAAATCATAATTCAGGAAAATGGCGAACGTATAGAAATGGAAATGAATGCTGGCGATATGTATCTCAATCCAGCCAAAACGCCACATTCGCCAGTGCGAAGCGAAAACTCTATTGGATTGGTGATCGAACGAAGGCGTGCTGGAAAAGGTTTTACCGATGGATTACTTTGGTTTTGCGACAACTGCAATCACAAAATTCACGAGGTTTATTTTGAATTGAATGATATTGAAAAAGATTTTCTGCCCCATTTTCAGCATTTTTACAATTCAGAAAAATTACGAACTTGCGAGAAATGTAAATCGATAATGGAAACGGATAAAAGATTTGTAAAAGAAAATTTTTAAAATTCTGCAACTTTAAAGAAATGTAAATGATACCTTTGCAATAATAATTTTAATAAAAAACAATGTCAACAATAGCACAACAATTCGG
This sequence comes from Bacteroidota bacterium, assembly GCA_043738745.1. Classification (GTDB taxonomy): domain Bacteria; phylum Bacteroidota; class Bacteroidia; order Flavobacteriales; family Flavobacteriaceae; genus Flavobacterium. The sequence goes on along the minus strand of JAYUFL010000119.1, from coordinate 3,869 downwards.
CATGACCGAAGCACTTAAACAACTTGGAATTCAAGAAATAAACCAAGGAACATCAACAGGAACAAATCATTTTTCGAACGGAGAAATCCTAGAAAGTTATTCGCCAGTAGATGGAAAACTAATCGCATCTGTAAAAACAACAACTCCTGCAGATTACGAAAAAGTAATGCAATCGGCAACCGAAGCATTCAAAACCTTCCGATTAATGCCAGCACCACAACGTGGAGAAATTGTACGTCAGTTTGGAGAAAAATTACGTAAAAACAAAGAAGCATTAGGAAAATTGGTTTCCTACGAAATGGGAAAATCTTTGCAAGAAGGTTACGGAGAAGTTCAAGAAATGATAGACATTTGCGATTTTGCAGTGGGTTTATCACGACAATTGCACGGATTAACCATGCATTCTGAGCGCCCTGGACACAGAATGTACGAACAATATCACCCAATGGGAATCGTGGGAATCATTTCTGCATTTAATTTCCCAGTTGCGGTTTGGGCTTGGAATACGGCTTTGGCTTGGATTTGTGGCGATGTTTGTGTTTGGAAACCATCAGAAAAAACACCATTGTGTGGCGTTGCTTGTCAAAATATTATTGCTGAAGTGATCAAAGAAAACAACCTTCCAGAAGGAATTTCATGCCTAATAAATGGAGATTACAAAGTGGGCGAATTAATGACTAATGACAAACGAGTGCCTTTAATTTCAGCAACGGGTTCAACCCGAATGGGAAAAATCGTGGCGCAAGCAGTTGCGGGTCGTTTAGGAAAATCGCTATTAGAATTGGGTGGAAACAATGCCATAATTGTTACACCAGACGCTGATATAAAAATGACAGTAATTGGTGCCGTTTTTGGAGCCGTAGGAACTGCAGGACAGCGTTGTACATCAACCCGAAGATTGATTATTCACGAAAGTATTTATGATAAAGTTCGTGATGCGATTGTGTCGGCTTATGGTCAATTGAAAATCGGAAATCCATTAGACGAAAAAAACCATGTTGGTCCATTAATTGATGTTCATGCTGTCGAAATGTATAACAATGCTTTAACAAAAGTGGTTGCAGAAGGCGGAAAAATTTTAGTTGAAGGCGGCGTACTTTCGGGCGAAGGTTACGAAAGTGGTTGCTATGTAAAACCAGCAATTGCAGAGGCTAAAAACGAATTCGAGATTGTGCAACACGAAACTTTTGCGCCTGTTTTATACTTATTAAAATATTCTGGAACTGTCGAAAATGCTTTGGCTTCTCAAAATGGAGTAGCACAAGGTTTATCATCGGCAATTATGACCAATAATTTGCGTGAAGCTGAATATTTCTTATCGGTTCAAGGATCAGATTGCGGAATTGCCAATGTAAACATCGGAACTTCTGGAGCAGAAATTGGTGGCGCATTTGGTGGCGAAAAAGAAACGGGTGGCGGACGCGAATCTGGCTCTGATGCTTGGAAAATATATATGCGTCGTCAAACTAATACAATTAATTATACTACAAGTTTGCCTTTGGCACAAGGAATTAAATTCGATTTGGATTAAAAAACAGAAGAAAGATTTAAGAAAATATATTAAACTAGAAACCGATTGAAAATTTCCAATCGGTTTCTAGTTATTTTATAATCAACTAATTATGTCGTTATTTCTCTAAAAATACTTTCCAAATTTTTATTTTTTTGATTCAATTGCAAGGTTTTCAAACCATTGTCATAAGCAAAATCAAAAACTGCTGGACGCATATCTTTGTCGGACAAGAAAGTCAATTCCCAAACAAAATCGTGTGTGTTTTTATATGATTTGAGATGTGGAATTCTCGCCACGGCTTCTTCCTCGATTTTATAATCAAATTCTACTTCAATAACTTGTTCTTTATCGGCCGAAATCAAATTATCGAGTTTTTTATCGGCAACAATAACACCTTTGTTAATGATTATTACTCGGTCGCAAATCGCCTCGACTTCTTGCATAATATGTGTTGATAAAAAAACAGTTTTGTCTTTACCTACATTTTTTATCACATTTCGAATTTCTAATAATTGATTTGGATCTAGACCCGTCGTGGGTTCATCGAGAATCAAAACATCGGGATTGTGCAAAAGAGCATTTGCCAAACCAACACGTTGTCGAAAACCTTTGGACAATTGACCAATTTTTTTGTGACTTTCTGATGATAATCCTGTCAAAATAATCACTTCTTCGATTCTAGAATTTACAATTTTATAAACCGATGCATTAAACTCTAAATATTCTCGTACATACAAATCCAAATACAAAGGATTGTGTTCTGCTAAATATCCAACAGATTGTTGCACAGACTTTTGATTAGTAACAACATTAAAGCCATTGACATTTGCAAAACCAGAATCGGCACCAATATAGGTTGTTAGAATTTTCATTAAAGTAGATTTTCCTGCTCCATTAGGTCCTAGAAAACCAACAATTTCTCCTTTTTTTACAGAAAACGAAATGTTATCTAATGCTTTTTGAGTTCCGTAGGATTTAGAAATATTTTTAACTTCGATTGACATAAGAAAATAGTTTGGAACAAAAGTAAGCAGAAATTTTTAATAATTTATTTGAGTGCTAATTTTTAGAATAATACATTTACATTAAATTTTTAAAAAATGAAATCTAAAATATTAGTTGTAATTTTTTTTCTTAGTTTATTTGCTCAAGCACAAGAAAAAACTACCATCGAAAAAAGTGAAATTGTCCGAATAGAAACCGAATTGGCATCGGATAAAATGCAAGGAAGAGCTCTTTTTTCGGTAGGAATCGATTCGGCATCGTCATTTATTGAAAAGGAATTCAAAAAAATAGGACTTTCGCATTACAATGATTTAAAAAATTACAGACAAGAATTTATAACCGATGAAAAGCCTACAAATAATGTAATTGGAATCATTAAAGGAAAATCGAAACCCAACGAATATGTAATTTTTTCGGCTCATTATGACCATTTAGGATTAGTAGATTCTGGAGATGACAAAGTGTATAATGGTGCAAATGATGATGCGTCTGGCGTAACGGCAGTAATTTCGTTAGCCAAATATTTCAAAAATGTGAATATAAACGAACGAACATTAATTTTTGTTGCATTTACTGGCGAGGAAACGGGTGGTTTTGGATCTAAATATTTTTCGGAAAGTATAAATCCAGATAATGTTGTGGCTATGTTCAATATCGAAATGATTGGAACCGAGAGCAAATGGGGCAGAAACTCGGCCTTTATAACTGGTTTCGAAAAATCTGATTTTGGTGAAATTTTGTAAAAAAATCTCAAAGGTTCCAGTTTCAATTTCTACCAAGATCCATACCCAGCAGAGCAACTTTTTTACAGATCAGACAATGCAAGATTAGCAGCAATTGGAGTTCCAGCACATACCATTTCTACCTCAAAAATGGATTCCGAACCCAATTATCATAAATTGAGTGATGAGGTTTCGACTTTAGATTTAGATAATATGACCGAAATTATAAAATCTATTGCGGTAAGTTCCCAAAGTATTATAAAAAGAGAGGATACGCCAAAAAGAATAAAAAAACTGAAATAGAATAAATTTATTTTTTTTGGTATTTAATAAAAAATTATTTCTACTTTAGCAAAAAATTAAAAAGAGGTCATGTTAAATAACGCTTCATATTACAACAATTCATTTTATTACTTCTGGAACGGAGTAAAGGATTGTCGTATGGTTATTTGAAAAATTATTAATTCAAACAAAAATATACAAAACAATCCTGATGAAAATCGGGATTTTTTTTTGCAATAAACTAAATGATGAATAAAAAAATTGCTATTCAAGGCATCAAAGGCTCGTTTCACCATCAAGTGGCACAGGAATATTTCTATGCAAATATCGAAGTTGATGAATGTTTA
>JAYUFL010000118.1:0-12783 GCA_043738745.1 Bacteroidota bacterium | reverse complement strand
CGCCTCTTGACTCTGCCAAGATAGATTCTGGTGATGCCAATCCAATAGATATTTTGTTAAATCTCTTTACAGGATTTTTATCTTTTTGGTTATTATTATTGTTGTTGTTTCTATTATTCATCATAGTTTTTACTATTGATATTTATTTTTAGATTTTAGAATGAAGATTATAGATTTCAGATTTAGAAAATACTGAATTGAAATGTGAATCTTTTTAGCCCCGATAGTAGTGGAAATCCTTTTTTTTAATTGCCTTTTCGGCGATTGAAAAAAAGATTGCAACGGATAGCGGGATTGGCTCCTGAAAAAAACATTATTTTAAATTATCTGCCTCGGGTTACTTCTCTAAACTTTAAACCGACTGTTTAAAGTGCTAATTATAAATAAATTATAAAAAATCGGAACGGATTACGGGTCTAAATCTTAAAAACCTTGAAAAAAGTTTTCAGTCGCAGTTTTCAGTTTTCACTGAGACTGCGACTGTAAACTGTATTTATTCTTCTAATCGAATGTCTAAACCTAAACCTTTCAATTCATGCATTAATACATTGAATGATTCTGGTAATCCTGGTTCTGGCATTGATTCTCCTTTTACGATTGCTTCGTAAGTTTTGGCTCTTCCGATTACGTCATCAGATTTTACTGTTAAGATTTCTCTTAAAGTAGAAGATGCTCCGTAAGCCTCGAGTGCCCAAACTTCCATTTCTCCGAAACGTTGACCTCCAAATTGAGCTTTCCCTCCAAGTGGTTGTTGCGTTATCAATGAGTATGGTCCGATAGAACGAGCGTGCATTTTGTCGTCAACCATATGTCCAAGTTTCAACATGTAGATTACTCCAACTGTTGCTGCTTGGTGGAAACGTTCTCCTGTGCCACCATCGTAAAGGTAGGTATGTCCGAAACGTGGTACGCCAGCTTCGTCGGTAATTTCGTTGATTTGATCTAATGATGCTCCGTCGAAAATTGGGGTTGCATATTTGCGTCCTAATTTTTGTCCAGCCCAGCCAAGAACAGTTTCATAAATTTGCCCGATGTTCATACGAGATGGTACACCAAGTGGATTCAATACGATATCGACTGGAGTTCCGTCTTCAAGGAAAGGCATATCTTCGTGACGAACAATTCTCGCTACGATTCCTTTGTTTCCGTGACGTCCCGCCATTTTATCTCCAACTTTCAATTTACGTTTTTTAGCAACATATACTTTAGCAAGTTTTAAAATTCCGGCTGGTAATTCATCTCCAACTGTAATTGTAAATTTCTCCCGACGTAATGAACCTTGTAAATCGTTCAGTTTTATTTTATAGTTATGGATCAAGTCGTTTACCATTTTGTTGGTAGTATCGTCTGCAACCCAAGTACCTTTAGATAAATGTGCAAAATCTTCGACTGCGTAAAGCATTTTTTGAGTGTATTTTTTACCTTTTGGTAAAACTTCTTCACCCAAATCGTTCATTACACCTTGCGATGTTTTTCCGTTTACGATTAGGAATAATTTTTCTACCAATTTGTCTTTTAATTCAACAAATTTAGTTTCGAATTCCATTTCAAGTGCTGTTAAAGCATCTTTATCTTGAGTACGTTTTCTCTTGTCTTTTACTGCTCTTGCGAACAATTTTTTGTCCAAAACAACACCGTGAAGAGATGGAGACGCTTTTAATGAAGCATCTTTTACATCGCCCGCTTTGTCTCCGAAGATTGCACGAAGCAATTTTTCTTCTGGAGTTGGATCTGATTCTCCTTTTGGTGTAATTTTTCCGATAAGAATGTCGCCAGGTTTAACTTCGGCACCAATTCTAATCATTCCGTTTTCATCCAAATCTTTTGTGGCTTCTTCAGAAACGTTAGGAATATCGTTCGTTAATTCTTCGTTACCTAATTTAGTATCTCTAACTTCTAATGAATAATCATCGACGTGAATAGAGGTGAAAATATCGTCACGAACTACTTTTTCAGATATTACAATCGCATCTTCAAAGTTGTAACCTTTCCATGGCATAAACGCTACTTTTAGGTTACGACCTAAAGCCAATTCCCCATTTTGGGTTGCATAACCTTCTGACAATACTTGTCCAAGAACCACTCTGTCCCCTTTTCTTACGATAGGTTTCAGGTTGATACTTGTAGATTGATTGGTTTTTCTGAATTTTATTAAGTTGTATGTTTTTTCATCTTCTTCAAAACTTACCATTCTTTCTTCTTCAGAACGGTCGTATTTGATTGTGATGATATTTGCATCAACGTATTCAACAACTCCAGGTCCTTCTGCATTGATAAGAACTCTAGAATCGGACGCCACTTGGCGCTCTAAACCTGTCCCTACAATTGGTGCTTCTGGACGTAATAATGGAACTGCTTGACGCATCATGTTAGATCCCATCAAGGCTCTATTCGCATCATCATGTTCCAAGAAAGGAATTAATGAAGCAGAAATCGAAGCAATTTGATTCGGAGCAACATCAGTATAATGAACTTGTGATGGTTCAACAACTGGAAAATCACCTTCTTGACGTGCAATTACGTTTTCGGCTGTGATTCTTCCTGCAGCATCCATTTGGATATTTGCTTGAGCAATCATTTTTCCTTCTTCTTCTTCAGCAGATAAATATACTGGAGTAGAATTTAGATCGACAATACCATTAGTTACTTTACGATAAGGTGTTTCGATGAAACCCATTCCGTTAACTTTTGCATACACTCCAAGTGATGAAATCAATCCAATGTTTGGTCCCTCAGGAGTTTCAATCGGACAAAGTCTTCCGTAGTGTGTGTAGTGAACGTCACGAACCTCAAAGCCTGCTCTTTCACGAGAAAGTCCACCTGGTCCTAGTGCTGATAAACGACGCTTGTGCGTGATTTCGGCCAAAGGATTGGTTTGATCCATAAACTGAGACAACTGGTTGGTACCAAAGAAAGAGTTGATAACCGATGATAATGTTTTGGCATTAATCAAATCGATTGGTGTAAACACCTCGTTATCTCTAACGTTCATTCTCTCACGAATAGTTCTGGCCATACGAGCCAAACCTACACCAAATTGTTGCGACAATTGTTCTCCTACGGTACGAACACGACGATTAGATAAGTGATCAATATCATCAATCTCTGCTTTAGAGTTGATTAATTCAATCAAATATTTCACGATGGTAATGATATCTTCTTTAGAAAGCACCTGCTTGTCCATTGGGATATCTAAACCTAATTTTTTATTCATTCTGTAACGACCAACTTCTCCAAGATTGTAGCGTTGATCAGAGAAAAATAGTTTGTCTATAATTCCACGAGCAGTTTCCTCATCTGGCGGTTCAGCATTACGTAATTGTCTGTAGATATGCTCAACAGCCTCTTTTTCAGAATTTGTTGGATCTTTTTGAAGAGTATTATGGATAATTGCGTAATCTCCTTGATTTGCATCTTCGTTGTGAAGCAAAATAGATTTTACGTTAGCCTCGATAATTTCTTCTACATTATCTTTATCGATAATAGTATCACGATCCAAAATAATTTCATTTCTTTCGATAGAAACTACTTCGCCTGTGTCTTCATCAACAAAATCCTCGTGCCAAGTGTTAAGAACACGAGCGGCAAGTCTTCTTCCAATGTATTTTTTTAAACTTGTTTTAGAAACTTTTATTTCTTCTGCAAGGTCGAAAATCTCAAGGATATCCTTGTCTCTTTCGAAACCAATTGCACGGAATAAAGTTGTAACGGGTAATTTTTTCTTTCTATCAATATAAGCATACATGACGCTATTAATATCGGTAGCAAATTCTATCCAAGATCCTTTGAAAGGAATTACTCTGGCAGAATATAGTTTAGTTCCGTTTGCGTGGAAAGATTGACCAAAGAAAACACCTGGTGATCTGTGAAGTTGGGAAACAACTACACGTTCAGCACCATTTATAACGAATGTTCCGCTTGGAGTCATGTATGGAATTGTACCCAGATATACATCTTGAACAATTGTTTCAAAATCTTCGTGCTCTGGATCTGTACAATATAATTTTAAACGGGCTTTTAAAGGAACACTGTGTGTAAGTCCTCTTTCAATACATTCTTGAATTGTGTAACGAGGTGGATCTACAAAATAATCAAGGAATTCCAATACAAAATTATTTCTTGTATCTGTAATTGGAAAGTTTTCCATGAAGGTATTGTATAAACCTTCGTTGCCTCTTTCATCGGATTTTGTTTCGAGTTGAAAAAAATCTTTAAATGATTTAACCTGAACGTCTAGAAAATCTGGATAGTTCGGTATATTTTTAGTTGAGGCAAAATTCAATCTTTCAGTCTGATTTGTTATCATCGATGAACAAAATTTTGATTAAAAAAAAATAAATTTTTGTGTAAAACACTATTTAATTTATAAAACAATCTATACTTTCTTTTTTAATCAATACCTCTTTAAAAATCGACTAAAGACATGTCTTTTAATTGATTTTTTTTCATCGTATTGATTTAAAAACACTTTCGTATTTTAAACTATTTTATAATAAAACTTGATATAATTTTATTATACGAAAAAGGGTTTAGGTCATTGAAATTAATTTTCAAGACCTAAACCTAGTTTCCTAAAGTGTGTTGAATTATTTTAATTCAACAACAGCTCCAGCTTCTTCTAAAGCTTTCTTAAGACCTTCAGCCTCTTCTTTAGTCACACCTTCTTTAACAGCACTTGGAGCGCTATCTACAACGTCTTTTGCTTCTTTAAGACCTAAACCTGTAAGTTCTTTTACCAATTTCACAACTGCTAATTTAGAAGCACCAGCTTCTTTTAACATAACTGTAAATTCAGTTTGAACATCTTCTGCAGCAGTGTCACCACCACCTGAAGATACTACCACAGCTGCAGCAGCTGGTTCGATACCGTAATCGTCTTTTAATATTGTTGCTAATTCGTTTACTTCTTTAACTGTAAGGTTAACTAATTGTTCTGCGAATTGTTTCAAATCTGCCATTTTCTATCGTTTTTAAAATAATTTGTAAAATATAATTTATTATTGTGCGCGTTGCAATTTCTTAATTTAAAATTAAGATTATACCTCTTCTGATTTGAATTGGTTCATAAGAGCTGATATAACTCTTTGTGCTGGAGATTGAAGCAATCCGATGATTTCTCCAATAACTTCTTCTTTCGATTTTAGCGAAGCTAAACTGTCTAAAAGATTATCCCCAATATAAATTTCAGAATTAATAAAAGCACCTTTCAATACTGGTTTGTCTGATTTTTTTCTGAAATCTTTAATAATTTTTGCTGGAGCATTTGCTACATCAGCAAAAAAGATTGAAGTATTACCACTTAATGTAGTTGGTAACTCACCATAGTCATTAGCAGATGCTTCCATTGCTTTTGCAAGCAAAGTATTTTTTACAACTTCTAATTTTATTCCTGCTTTGAAGCAAGTTCTTCTTAAATTTGAAGTTGTTTCTGCGTTAAGTCCTGAAATATCTGCTAAATAAACAATATTTGAACCAGCTAACTGTGCAGTTAAATCTTCAATCGCAATTGATTTTTCTTCTCTAGTCATACTAAAAATTTTTAACTACTTAATTATACTGCTTTTGGATCCAACGCAATTGCTGGACTCATTGTGCTAGTTAGGTAAATACTTTTAATGTAAGTTCCTTTAGCCGCAGTTGGTTTAAGTTTGATTAATGTTTGGATTATTTCGTGAGCGTTTTCTACAATTTTATCAGTATCGAAAGAAATTCTTCCAATTCCTGCATGAACGATACCCGTTTTATCAACTTTAAAGTCAATTTTACCTGCTTTAATTTCAGTTACTGCTTTGCCTATTTCCATGGTTACAGTTCCAGTTTTAGGGTTAGGCATTAAACCACGTGGTCCTAAAATACGTCCTAATGGACCTAATTTACCCATAACTGCTGGCATAGTAACGATAACGTCAACATCGGTCCAACCGTCTTTAATTTTTTGAAGGTAATCATCTAAACCAACGAAATCTGCACCCGCTGCTTTGGCCTCTGCTTCTTTGTCTGGAGTAACAAGAGCCAAAACTCTCATTTTTTTACCATTCCCGTGTGGCAACGAAACCACACCTCTTACCATTTGATTTGCTTTTCTTGGATCTACACCCAAACGAACAGCAATATCTACTGATTCATCAAATTTTGCAGAAGAAATTACCTTTATTAATGCCGAAGCATCTTTTAAAGAATACAATTTGTTCTTGTCAATTTGAGCAACAGCTAATTTTTGCTTTTTTGTCAATTTTGCCATATCTTTCTTAAATTAAAAAGGAGCGTTTCCTGTTACAGTTATACCCATAGATCTAGCAGTTCCTGAGATCATACTCATTGCTGACTCAATAGTAAACGCATTTAAATCTACCATTTTGTCTTCTGCAATTGTTTTGATTACATCCCAAGTAACGCTTGCTACCTTTTTACGATTTGGTTCACTGGATCCCGACTTTAATTTTGTTGCTTCCAATAACTGGACAGCAGCAGGTGGAGTTTTTACGACGAAATCGAATGATTTGTCTTTGTACACAGTGATTTGCACTGGGCATACTTTGCCGGCTTTATCTTGTGTTCTTGCATTAAATTGCTTACAGAACTCCATGATATTAACACCAGCAGCTCCTAAAGCAGGTCCAACCGGTGGCGATGGATTCGCTGCACCTCCCTTTACTTGTAGTTTAACTACTTTACTAATCTCTTTAGCCATTTTTAAAAAAATTTAAAACATTGCTCAATTTGAAGCGAACAATGTCATTATTTATGTAACAATATTATACTTTTTCTACTTGCGTGAAACTTAATTCTAATGGTGTTTTTCTTCCGAAAATTTTAACCATTACCTCAAGTTTACGCTTTTCTTCATTGATTTTTTCAACAGTTCCGTTAAATCCGTTGAAAGGACCATCAATAACCTTAACTGTTTCTCCAAATGTGAACGGTATATGATGTGTATCTGCGTTTACAGATAGTTCATCAACTTTTCCTAACATTCTGTTTACTTCGGACATTCGCAAAGGCACTGGATCTCCACCTTTCATTTCACCAAGAAAACCAATTACACTTGGTACTGATTTTATAATATGAGGAATTTCTCCTGAAAGGTTTGCTTCTATCATTATATATCCTGGAAAATAAACTTTATCTTTAGATATTTTCTTTCCGTCACGAACCTGAACTACCTTTTCGGTTGGAACAAGAACTTGAGCAATATAATCTGCTATGTTTAATCTTTGTACTTCGTTTTCGATGTAGGCTTTAACTTTATTTTCTTGACCACTTACAGCTCTAACAACATACCATTTTTTAACGTTTAATTCAGTCATTATAATGTAATTATGATTTAAGCCACACAAAAAAAGCATTCAAAGTTTTTTCGAAAACTAAATCTACGCCGTAGGTTGCCAAAGAAAAAGTAACAGAAAATATAGCCACAATAATTGTTAAACGCTGTACTTCTGACCATGTTGGCCAAGTTACATTTGCTTTTAATTCCCCAAATGCTTCTGATATATAATTAATAATCTTTTTCATTGTAAATTTTATTTTGCACGGGCGGAGGGATTCGAACCCCCATCAACGGTTTTGGAGACCGCTATTCTACCCTTGAACTACGCCCGTTTGTTAAAAACCAGTACCGAATATTTATCGATACTGATTTTTTAAAATATTTAATTCTAATTATGCTACGATTTCAGTAACTTGTCCTGCACCTACAGTTCTACCACCCTCACGGATTGCAAAACGTAAACCAATGCTCATTGCGATTGGGCTTAATAAAGCTACATTAATAGTTAAATTGTCTCCTGGCATAACCATCTCTACTCCTTCTGGCAAAGTGATAACTCCTGTTACATCAGTTGTACGAACGTAGAACTGTGGACGGTAGTTGTTATGGAATGGTGTATGACGACCACCTTCTTCTTTTTTCAAGATATAAACCTCTGCTTTGAAAGTTGCATGTGGTTTTACAGATCCTGGCTTAATGATTACCATTCCTCTTTTAATATCCGCTTTATCAATACCTCTTAAAAGTAAACCTACGTTATCTCCAGCCTCTCCTCTATCAAGGATTTTTCGAAACATTTCAACTCCAGTAATTGTAGATGTTAATTTTTCAGCACCCATTCCAATGATTTCAACTGGATCTCCAGTATTTGCAATACCTGTTTCGATACGACCTGTTGCAACAGTTCCACGACCAGTAATTGTAAATGAATCTTCAACTGGCATCAAAAATGGTTTTGCTATATCACGAACCGGCTCTTCAATCCACATATCTACAGCTTCCATCAATTCAAGAATTTTTGGAGTCCATGCTGGATCGTTGTTCAATCCACCCAAAGCAGAACCTTGAATAACTGGACAATTGTCACCATCATATTCGTAAAAAGAAAGTAGATCCCTAATTTCCATTTCAACAAGTTCCAACAACTCTTCGTCATCAACCATGTCTACTTTGTTCATGAAAACTACCATTCTTGGAATACCTACTTGGCGACCTAAAAGGATGTGCTCACGAGTTTGTGGCATTGGACCATCAGTTGCAGCAACTACAAGAATTGCACCATCCATTTGAGCAGCACCAGTAACCATGTTTTTTACGTAATCCGCGTGACCAGGACAGTCAACGTGAGCGTAATGACGGTTAGCAGTTTCGTATTCAACGTGAGATGTGTTGATAGTAATACCTCTTTCTTTTTCTTCTGGAGCATTATCAATTTGATCAAATGATTTTGCTTGACAGTAACCTGCATCAGACAATACTTTAGTAATTGCCGCAGTTAATGTAGTTTTTCCGTGATCTACGTGACCGATTGTACCTATATTTAAGTGAGGTTTGTTACGGTTAAAGGTTTCTTTTGCCATTTTGCTTAATTTTTAATCTTAGTTATATAATATATTAGTGTTCAAATTTTCAATATTATTGAGCCAACTACGGGAATTGAACCCGTGACCTCTTCCTTACCAAGGAAGCACTCTACCCCTGAGCTAAGTCGGCAATCAATTTACGATTAACGACTTTTGAAATACGATATTTTAAATATTACATTTTCAAATCTAAAATTCAAAATCATATATCGTAAATTTGGTGGGGAGAGCAGGATTCGAACCTGCGAAGTTTACACAGCAGATTTACAGTCTGCCCTCGTTGGCCGCTTGAGTATCTCCCCATTTTATTGATTTTTCAGTACTATTATGAACGTATTTCAAATCGCATTTGAAATAGAATTAGAGCCGGCGGAGGGACTCGAACCCACGACCTGCTGATTACAAATCAGCTGCTCTAGCCAACTGAGCTACGCTGGCAAATCAATAAAAAAAGTCCGCTATTTCTAACGGACTGCAAATGTATATCATTTTGTTTTTTAATCAAAATATTTTATGTACTATTTTATATTAAATATGAGAATTGACTTTTTCTTTTCTTTTTACTAACAAACGCTCTAGCGATTCGGCTGATTGTTCTACTGCTTCCTCGAATGTTTTACATTGCTTTTTGACCATAAACTCATCTCCTGGGACATGAATTTTTACTTCTGCAATTTTATTTTCTTTCTCGCTTGTCTTTTCTACTTTAAAAAAAACATCTGCGGAGACGACTTTATCGTAATATTTTTCGAGTTTTTCGATTCTTTCTTGAGTGAAATCTACTAATTTTCCGTCAACTGTAAAATTAACTGCGTGAACATTTACCTTCATAATCATTTTATTTGGTTAGACATTTGTGGTTTTTATTTCTGGTTTCTTGGATGAGCATTTGCATATACTTTCTTTAACTCTGACAAACTACTATGCGTGTATATTTGTGTTGATGCCAAACTCGAATGACCTAACAATTCTTTTACAGAATTTAAATCCGCACCGTTGTTTAGCAAATGAGTTGCAAAAGTGTGTCGCAATATATGTGGGCTCTTTTTTACTTTTTCAGAAACATTACTAAAGTAATAATTTATTATTCGATACACAAACGAATCACTTAATTTAACACCCTTTGATGTCAATAAGAAATAGTCTAAATCGATAATTACTTCTAAATTAGTTCTTTCGGATAAATATAATTTAGACTGATCTATAATAATTGGTAATATGGGAATAATTCTTTCTTTGTTTCGTTTTCCTAGCACTTTTATTGTATTTGCAGAAAAATTTAAGTTAGAAAGTTTCAGGTTTATTAATTCTGTTCTTCTAATTCCTGTTGTGTAAAACAAATCGATGATGAGTTTGTCACGAATTCCCTCGAAACCTTCAGGGAATTTTAGATTATTAAGAACATTGTCTAATTCTTTTTCCGAAAAAGGTATCTGAATTATTTTTGGAGTTTTGAGTGCTTTGTGTTTTAGTAACGGATTAATTTCTATTTGTTTGGTTTTTAATAGAAATTTATAAAACGCTTTTAACGATGAAATTTTTCTGTTAATGGAACTATTTGATATTTGACTATCGACCATTGAAACAATCCAAGAACGAATGAGACTATAATTCACTTCTTCGAGTTTTTGTTGGTCAAAATTGGTGTGTATAAATTCTTGAAAAAAAATCAAGTCCTTTATATAGGCATTAATAGTATGGGGAGAGTATTTTTTCTCGAGTTGAAGATAATCTTGAAATGATTGTGTGTTGTTAGTCATATAAAAAGATTACTTCGTGCTTGCAATTACTGTATACAAAGAAACCGTTAGTTCAAAGTTACAAAACTTTATTGACTAACGGTTAATTATTATTGACAGAATAAAACTAGTTCTCTAGGTTATCTCTCATATTTTGAATATAAGCTGCCTTTTGAATCTTAGCTCTATTGATTATCGATGGCTTTATAAAAGCTGTTCTTGCTCGAAGTTGACGTACTGTTCCAGTTTTATCAAATTTTCGTTTATAACGCTTTAGCGCTCTATCGATGTTTTCTCCGTCTTTTATTGGTATTATTAACATTTTGGGACCTCCTTTCTTTAAATTAGATTGCAAAAGTAATTTTTTTTTTTGAATTTTGAATTATAAATTATAAATTATTTTAAAAATATTTCACACCTACATATTATGTAAAATTTATATCTTTTATTTCACAACTGGCTTGTAATTTTGTTTAAATAAAAAATTATTTTGATTCTATCTGAAATTTAAATAATCAAAAATAAACAAAAAAATTAATTCGATTATTTTTGGCTACTGCTGTTGTCAATGGATGCTGTTGTAAAGTTGTTTTTTTGGCAATAAAGTAGTAATTGCGGCAAAAAAATTGTGCTTCATTGCATGGCTCAATTTCAAGAGGTTCGCAGTGGTAATTGAGGCTCTTTTCTCGTAGGGGTATTATCGCGGCATCGAAAACCATAAATCATTTTGAAATTCGATTTTAATTTGGTTGGCTACATAGAAATTTCTTTTATAATTGTTTCTATTACTATAAATGGAAAATTTAAATGAAAAAAAAAGTTGTATTCCGTTTATTTTATGCTGTAGCAACGAACCTAGTTTTACAGTTTCGAAATTAATATTTAGTGAATTTGATATTGTATAAGGCACATTGAAGTCATTTAAAATTTGAAATGTTTGCGAATTGATTCTACTAGTTTATCGTATAAAAATCTTTCAAATCAATAATAGTGTAAAATTATTAATTTAAGGCAAAATTTTTGATTCAAAAAAATTGCCACAAGAAATGTGGTAAAGTTTTTGATTTAAAAAAAATGCCACAAAAAGAATGGCGAAAAAATAAATTTTAAAAAATTTACTCAACAATGCAAAACCAAATGACACTAAAAGAAACATTAGGTATTAATCAAGAACAAATGTCCATGATCTTGAAAATTACCCGAACCCAATGGTCTATGTATGTAATAGGAAAACGTAGTTTACCTTTGCATGCTACTGTAAAACTTGCAGAAATTCTAGAATTCATTAATCAACCCGATTCGAATTTTCAAGAACAATTGCAAAATAATTCAATCAATGCGTCAAAGAGACAAAAATTTCTTGAAAAGCAAAAAACGGACAATCTATACAAACAAATCATCCTTGAAAATAAATTGAAAGCCACTCAAAAAAAATATAATGCAGCACTAAAGGCCCTAAAAGTGGTTCGTTTTTTAGAAACTAAAACGCAAGAAACTAATCAAGACCATGAGTTATTTCTAGAAGTATTAAAAATCGATTTCGAAAAAATTATCCAAAAAAATAGTTTGGAACTTCAAGCGCAACTCCAATTACAATACGAAATAGTACAACATGAAAAACTATTGATTGATAAAAAAATGAAAAAACAAAGATATTGCACCGATTAAAAAAAAAGCATAAAAAATCCTGCACAACAATCGTTATACAGGATTAAAAAAACTACTACTTTTTTTTATTTAATTTATTGTTTTACTAACTTCACGGTTTTAGTTTCATTATTCTCATTAGTCACTTTCATTAGGTAAACTCCAGTTGGATAATTACCTAAATCTAGTTTTGTAATCCCTAAATCGATAGTTTCTTTTTTGATTATTTTTCCAATCAAATCATAAACAACAAAACTACCACGAGTATCACTGTTTATAAAGAACACATCGCTCGACGGATTAGGATAAACGATTAATTTTGAAGAGAAATTAAAACTTTCATTCCCTAGAGTAGTTACTGTAATGCAACTAGAAGTGGCTGTACAACCAGCAAGAGTTACTTCTACTTTATAATCTCCTGCAACAGTTGGTGTATAAGTTTGATTGGTTTCTCCAGAAATTAAAGTATTAGGACACATGTACCACTGGTAAGTTGTTCCAAATGAAGATAGAGAAGCAGTAATTACACCCAAAGATTCTGAAA
>JAYUFL010000117.1:0-32361 GCA_043738745.1 Bacteroidota bacterium | reverse complement strand
TATTGTTTAGAACGAGCATTGAATTTTTACCTTCTTCTTTCTTTTTAATATAATATTCTTTCAATTGCGGATCATATTTTAATGTAGTCATGGCACACATTTGAAGTAAAGACTTCATTTTTTTATCTGCCATGTGATTTACTTTAGTTCTGCCTTTAATACTAGTTCCTGAACTATATTCAAATGGAGCAACTCCAGAATAACAGGCAAATTGTCTCCAATTTTTAAAAGCTGTAAAGCCCTTTGTAGCTATTATAAAATAAAGACTTGTTTGCTCTCCAACTCCAGGAACTGATTTTACTAATGTATATTGTTTATTGAGTTCTTGATTAGATTTAATGATTTCTTTAATTCTCTTCTCTATTTTATTGATGGTTTTCTTGATAGTATTTGTCAAAGATTGATTAATTGTTGAAATTTCTTTGAATACCTCTTTATTGACAAACTCACTATTTTCTTTAGTTGTTTCTAAAAGTAATAAGGATTTAAGCACTTTTTCTCTTTCTGTATAAAGCATTTTTAGTTTTTGGATGTCTATTTCAGCTAATTTATATAATTGTAATTTATCAATATTTCTATAACTATAATAGGAAATATCTTTAGCGTCTGTTTTGTCATTTTTACCTCTTGAGATGCCTTTCGAACGTTTGATTTCAATAGCTGGAACAATCCACAAATCTAATTCCAAACCAAGCAAAGTAAAGCTTAAATGGTTAGTGTACACTCCTGTATTTTCACAACAAAACAAAATCTGATTTACATCAATTTTTCGCTTAATCAATAACTTTACAAAATCCTTGATAGATTTCGAATGGTTCTCAATTACAAAATGTTCTGATTGCAATGTTTGAGAATTTAAAAGATTTACATCTAATTTTAATTTTGAAATGTCAATTCCAACGTAAAATAAATAATTTTTCATAACTTTGGTTTTAGGATAAACAAAAATGTTGAACTTCTTTAGAGCCTTTATTAGACCACTATGTCTATCATTCTATTTGAAGCAATTCAACTGGGTTCAAGGAGAAGGCAGAGGACTAATGCGGAGCAAAGTTCTTAACTAGCAAAGTCTAAAGTTCACCTCTGCTTTCCTTTGAATAAAATTAATCATTTTTTATTGAATTCAAAGTAAAGGCACAAGTTTCATCACAACTCCTATCTGTTGGACTTAAAATTAATTTAACATTTGTAACATTGTCTATTTTTTTGTTCTCACATAGTAACTGTTTCCAGTCGCAAAATAGGTTAAAGTCACTTCGTTAGATGAAAAAATAGTATAAGTTCCTCCAGAATAACTTTGAATTTCATTAGATATAAAAGTGTATTCAGCATTAAATTTAATAATATAACTACTTGAAATTAAAACAGGTGGAAGTGTGTTGTTTACAAGCCCCAAAAATTCTTTGTACTACCAAGACCAAGAGCCAATAAGTTAATTTTCTTTGACTGGTAGGTTTGCATGTCGTTGCTTTTTGAACAAGAAAGAATTACAAAAAAAACAATAAAAAAATATTTTTTTTTAAAATAGTAAAATTTGACTATCTTTTCACATAGCGTTTCGCACAACCCTCAAAACAATTTCCATAATTTTCATCCAAAGTTAAATCAGTAGACGTGTTAGTCGTTATTTTTTGTTTTGAAACGTAATTGTTATATCCAACTGAAGTATATGTTAAAGTGACCACATTTGGGGCTGAAAAAACATATGTTCCAGTTGGATTACTTGGGGTTTCAGTAGAAATAAAGGTTAAATCAGCATTAAATTTTAAAGTGTACCCGTTTGTAACCATGTTCGGTGGTGGGTTGTTATTAAGCATTCCTAAAAACTCTACATATTGCCATGTACCAATAAGTTTATTTTCTTTAACTGGTAACGTTTGCGTGTCGTTGCTTTTTGAACAAGCAAGAATTACAAAAAACAAAATCGGTAAAAAAAGTATTTTTTTCATAATAGTAAAATTAAGAATTATTTATTAAAGTTAATGCTTGTTTATAGTATTTATTAGATTATTTTATTCAATTATTATTTGATGAGTCTCAATTTTAGAGTTAATATAAATTTTTAGAACAAAAATTCCCTTATTTAATCCAATGACAGAAAAAATGGCTTTGTTGTTTTTAATTTCTATCTTCGATTTAGATTGCCCCATAAGATCAAATAACTCTCCTGAAATTAGGCTATTTTTTTCGGGGAGATTATTTTGATTTATTAAATCAACATAGACAAAATCTTTTGATGGATTTGGGAAAACAGCAAATATAGTATTACTGCTTTTTGAATTTACCATTCCTCCTGATGCACTATCACAATAAAGAATAGTTAAATAATTTTCGAACCATTCAGACCAACCACAAGCATTTTTTGCGCGAACTCTATAACCCAGCCAACCTTGGGGAGATAAGTACCATAAAGGATTTATATATGCAGAGTTTTCATAAGGAGTTAAATCAAAATTATTTGTTATTTTTTGCCATTCCCATTCAGCATAACCAGAATTAATATCTAATCCTTGCGCTTCAACATTAACATAATTTCCAGTTGTCATTTGTACTTGTTTACATATGGAATAACAATTTTGTGTTGTTGGAGTGGCTAAATCACAATCTATGGGTAACGAAACTTTTGGTACACCTACCCAAACAGTTTTGGTTATGGATTCTCCATTTGGGAATGTAGCTGTTATAATGCCTGAGCCATTAGAAATTCCTTTAATAATAGCCGAAAAATTTGGGGGACTATTTAACGCTGAAATAATTTGCAAGTTTGGGGTTACTGACCAAATTACATTTGGTTTTCCAAAATATGTACTAAATATAAAATTAGAATTACTATTTAAGCAAATATTAGATGAACCATTTATAATAGCACATTTATATGAAAGTATATTTTGCAAGTAGCAGTTAATTGTATTCCTCATTCTGGTGCCTTGGCCAGATGTGAAATGATCTAAAGTCCTTATATCACCATAATAAGACATGAAATTAGTCATGTCTGGATTAAAACCATTAGTTACACCTTGTTTAGAGTCAGCAGGAGTATCACAAACTTGATCTCCAAAATAGGTGCAATTTGAGCCATTTATATTTTCTGCACAACCCTGTTGATAAGTAGGATATCTACATTCGTGAGTGTGCAACAATCCTAAAGCATGTCCAAATTCATGTATTGACACATATTTATCTACAAAATCATCAGTAATTGCTACAAATCCAATATTAGCATAACCGCTATAATCATATATGTGTCTAACAATATAGTAGTTTATAGCATCCAAATCTTTGTTTGTATTAAATAAAATATTGGTTAACTGAGGATTCGTAGATCCTGTATTAATTGATAAATTTGTATTATTTATATAATCGAATCCTTTATTCAGAATTGTAATGCCTTGATAATTAAATACTTCGTTCAATTTATTTACAATATTTTGAACTTTTGAAGGGTCAATCCCTTTTGTCCCATCATCAAAGTTAACTATATGAAATTTTACATTAACACAATAAGTTTTATTGTTAAAATCATGTAAATCTCCTATACATGAAATTAAAGGATTTTTTAGGTTTGAAATTAATGATCTGGAAACTGTTCCACAATTTTGAGCGTTTAATATAAAAATTGAAAATAAAACAAATAAAAGTGTAATTTTTTTTAACATAAGATTTTAGATTTTATTCTATAAAGTTTATAAATGCAAAAATATAATTTTTTTTTAAAATATAGCATAAAATGCCATATTAATTTATAATTTGATTTTCGAATTTCGTTTATGTGAGAAAAGTAGTAAATGAAAATTTCATTAAAAGATTTGGAGAAAATTTAAGAAAAATTAGATTATCCAAAAAAATGTCTATGCAAACTCTTGCTTATACTATAAACGTTGAATATTCTCAAATTAGTAGAATAGAATTAGGTAAAATAAACACAACAATAAACACCGTTTTTGAAATTGCAAATGCACTTGAAGTTCCGTTAAATGATTTTTTTAATTTTCAATAAACTACTTTTGATTGTGTTTAAAATAATACAGATTTTAATTTATTTATAATCCCGATACATAACAGAAAAATGGATTTACAATATCAAATAAAAAATCAACTAAAATTAAGCGATTTTAATTAATAATAACCAGCACGGCTGTGATGAGAATTCGATAAATAATTTTCATTTTTGTACTTTTTTAGCGATTAGATGATAATAAAGCAACAATATCATTATATAAAGCAGTTTCTATTTCATTTTTACCAGAATTAAATCCAGTAGAAGGTGTTTTAAAACGACCATTAAAAATCTGAATTTCTTGCGATTTTTTCTCTTTGTAAAAAACAAGATCAATTTGTTCGGCTTCTGAACCAAAACTCTTCATTTCGTCTCCGTTTTCAGGTAATTTTTCAATTCTTTCTTTCAGTTTCTGTATACTATTTATGTCATTAATACTAACTGCATTTTCAATTTTGTGATTCGAAATGCTTTTATATTTTACAATTTCGACCGAAGTGTAGTTATTAAAATTAAACCACCCATCTTTTAAATTTATTTGAGCATTCATATTACAATTAATTATTAACAAAATTAGAACAAAAATGTATTTCATATGTATAAGTTTGAAAATGGTTTTTTATACAATTTATTTTAAAAAATATTTTTATCTTCTTAGATAGGAGCAATTTACAGTATTTTGAATCATTTGTGGAATCGTCAGATAAAAAGTATTTTCATATTTTTTAAACTAGAATTTAATATATAATTTTATTTTTTCATTTCGTAAAAATAATGTTTTTTTTGAATTTATCCTCTACCGAAAAGAATTTAGTTCAACCAAAATAAATTAATGGTGTTGCGAATAGAAATAAAGACTAAAAATAGAAAATTCTTTCTCGAGAATCAGTTCTTTAATTATATATTCTGATAAAAAAGATTTACAAAAAAAATAGTTCTATTTTTGGTTAAACTTTTTTTTGCCTACATTTGACTTTCAAAAATTAACCGCTATGTACCATTTCATACAAAAATTTCACTCTGGCTGGGCTTACTTGGCACTGTTACTACTTGTTTTTGCAGTCTTCAACTCAATTATAGGATTGTTTTCCAAAAAAGAATTTACTGCAAAAGATCGAAAAATTTCGTTATTTGCATTAATCACTATTCACATTCAATTGATCGTTGGACTTATTTTATATTTTGTTTCGCCAAATGGTTTTTTGGTTTTAGGCGAAATGAATAACGCTGCACTTCGGTTAACTTCTTTGGAACATCCGTTAACAAACATTATTGCTATTTCACTAATAACAATTGGTTGGGTTAGGCACAAAAAAGTACTGTCTAGTCGACTAAAATTTAAATCTATTTCAATTTTTTATGGACTAGGATTAGTGTTGATTTTAAGTAAAATTCCTTGGAGTTTATGGTTTTAGTAGCCTTTTAGAAAATCTAAAAACGAACCAAAAAACTTTAAAATGAAAAAAATTATATCTTTATGTCTCTCTTTTGTATTAGTAAGTTTTGTTTTTTCGCAAATTACACCAAAATCGAAATTAGTTGTTAAAAAAGATACTGTTGAAAGAACAATAGTTGAAAAAAAACTCGCTATACTCGATTCCATGGTCGTTCCAAAAGGAAAATACAAACCTTTTAAAACCAACGCCCACGCATCCTACTACGCGGCTAAATTTACAGGAAGGAAATGTGCAAGCGGAAGAATTTTTGACAATCAAAAATACTATTGCGCACACAAAACACTACCTTTCGGAACCAAGTTGAAAGTAACGAACGAACGTAATCAAAAAACAGTTTATGTTGAGGTTGTGGATCGTGGACCGTTTGTGAAAGGGCGCGAATTAGATCTTTCTCATCGTGCTTTTATGGAAATAACTTCGAACCGTGGCGGTGGAGCCGTAATTGTAACTATAGAGATTTTGCAAAAATAACTACCAACTCAAAAATGGTTTTTGACTTAAATACGCATTATAATATCGTTCGTTGTTTGTAACTTCTTCGCCTAACCAAATTGGTTTTTCAAAAATTTCAGTTTCCGATTCGAGTTCTATTTCTGCAATGATTAGACCTTGATTTTCTCCTGAGAAAACATCAATTTCAAATGTATGTTGACCAACTCTAACGTTGTGTCGAGTTTTAGAAATCATTCCTTTTTCACACAAAAGCAACAATTGTTTTGCTTCGGTAACATCAATTTTTTTTTCCCACTCAAAACGCGACATTCCCGTTTCGTTTCCAACACCTTTTATTGTTAAATAACCTTCGTTTCCTTTAATTCTGACACGAACTGTTCTTTTAGGATTTGAATTTAAATAACCTTGCATAATTTCAACATTCGAAAACGCATCTTTTATAAAATCTTGGTTTAGGACTAAAAACTTGCGTTCTATTTCTATCATTTTAAATCATTTTCATCAAAGATAAAAAAACTTTGTGAAACTTATTTCTGTTGGTAAATCTATATCTAAAAAACAATAAATTTGTACGATGCTTGAAATTGAAACTACAATAATCCGAAAAATAATTCATATTGATATGGATGCTTTTTATGCCTCGGTCGAGCAGTTAGATAATCCTTTGCTACGCGGAAAAGCAATTGCGGTTGGTGGAAACGAAAATCGAGGTGTAGTTTCGGCGGCAAGTTACGAGGCTCGTAAGTTTGGTGTTCGTAGCGCAATTTCGGGAGTTTTAGCCAAAAAATATTGTCCAGATTTAATTTTTGTAAAGCCACGTTTTGATCGATATAAAGAAATCTCGAATCAAATTCGGAAAATATTTTATGATTATACCGATTTGGTAGAACCTCTTTCGCTCGACGAGGCTTATTTGGATGTAACTATAAATAAAAAAGGAAACCCAAGTGCGAGTTTAATTGCACAAGAAATTAGGCTTCGGATTCTGAATGAAGTTGGAATTTCGGCTTCGGCAGGAATTTCGATTAATAAATTTGTGGCAAAAATCGCCTCGGATTTCAATAAACCAAACGGTCAAAAAACAGTTAACCCAGATGAAGTTGAAACCTTTCTGGAGGAATTACCAATCCGAAAGTTTTATGGCGTTGGAAAAGTTACGACCGAAAAAATGTATCAATTAGGGATTTTTTCGGGTTCAGATCTTAAAAGTAAACTGCAAGAATTTCTCGAAAAACATTTTGGAAAATCAGGAAAATTCTACTACAATGTAGTTCGTGGAATTCATAATAGTGAAGTAAAATCGAACCGAATTACAAAATCCGTTGCTGCGGAACATACGTTCGATGTTAATTTAACTTCTGAAATTTACATGGAAGAACGTCTAAAAACTATTTCGGAAGAATTAGAGCGACGTTTGAAAAAATATGAAATAGCAGGTAAAACGGTTACTCTAAAAATTAAATTTAGTGATTTTTCGCAACAAACTCGAAGTAAAACTTTGTCTTATTTTATATCTGACAAAATCCTGTTGTTCGAAACTGTGAAAGAATTATTATATCAAGAGCGCTTGAGAAATTCTGTGCGGCTTCTGGGGATTTCGTTAAGTAATTTAAATACCGAAATTAAAAAATCGGTAGTTGTGCAATTAAAATTCGATTTTTAGGACTGAAATTATGTCAAACAATAGTTAAACTTATGTTTTTGTGGTAATCGACTTGTAATTAAAATTATATTTGTCCAAATTTATAACGATGGATAATCTAAAACAATACGACAAAGCAGTAGCCAAATATCATAAAAATATTAAAATGAACGCTTTACCTTTAGTTTCAGCAAGTTTTTATTTAGATTTTTATGAAAATATCCGAAATTCTTTTGACGATTTGCTACGTTTAAATTTTATATCCAAAACAAACCATTGGGCATTGAATGATTGGGATTTTGAATCCAGAATTAATCAAGAAGTAATAATTGTAACCGACTCGAAATTGAGAATCGTATATGCTTCGAGAAATATAACTAAAATGAATGGTTATAATGAATCCGAAATTCTTGGCGAGAGTCCAAAAATGTTTCATGGTGCTGCAACTTGCATAAAAACTTCTAATGAAATCAGAGAATCGGTTCGATTGCAACAACCTTTTGAAAAAACAGTTTTAAATTATAAAAAAAACGGTGAAACGTATCAATGCTTAATTAAAGGTTATCCTGTTTTTAATATTCAAGGAAAATTATCGCATTTTATTGCTTTCGAAAAAGCGGCGTAAAATATTATTTAATTTTCATAAAAAAACCTTTCTAAAAATAGGAAGGTTTTTTTATGAAAATTAAATAATATTACAAATTAAATGAAGCCCCAACATTAAACACAAACTGATTATTAAAACCAGCAGTATTACTATCGTATTTTGCAATTGGCACTCCTATCTCAGAATAAAGTCCAAACCCATCAGTAAAGAAATATCTAAAACCTAAATGTGCTCCAAAGTTTTTCAATCCAAGATCCAAACCAGGATAAATGTCCATTTTTTCATCTAACTTAAAAACTTTTCCAAGATTTGCATTGAATCTTGCTTTCAAATCGGCTCTGTCTTTAAAGGGTACATCCCCAGCATTTCCTTCAGAAAAATTTAAAAGATACGAGCCAACAAATCCATAGGACATATTTTCACCTATTCCAAAATCAGCAGAAAGCTGGATTCCGGTTCCATATTTTTGAAAACCTGCTCCAACTTGAGCCTTAATATCTCCTTTTCCTTTAAATGCTTGTGCATTTACTAATAATGTCGATGAGATTAATAATAATGTTATAATTTTTTTCATTTTTATTTAAATTTTAAATGGTTAATTTAATGCAAATATAATAAGTCAAAATTAATTTCTTCCTTTTTCGTTAGGATAAAGTTGAGGTAATTCATCACTTTGCCAAAATTCTTTGGTTTCGATGTCCAGAACAGTCAATTTTCCTTTAAATGCTGCCCCAGTATCTACATTCCAAACACAAGCACGTAGAACTGGAATTGTTTCTCCAATTCGGGTGGTTGGTGTGTGACCAATATAAATTTCTTTATATATTTTGAAACGCTGCGGATAACAACGACTTGTTTTTTTGATATTCAAATCTAACGAAAGTGCGGTTTCCCAAAGTGTTCGATCCCAATAGAATAGTTTTGGAAAATATTCATACGAAACACCACTCATGTTTGTGAAACCTGCATGAATAAACAATCTGTTTTGATTGTCGAGATAATAATCTTGTAGTGATTTTAAAAAAGCAATGTGTTTTATTTTTGTTTCTTCGGAAACAGTTTTGTAGGCGTTAACAGTCGCTTTTCCTCCATGTTTGAACCACATTCCTTCGTCGATGTTTTTATCGTTTGTTTCCAGCCAATCTAAAAATAACTGGTCGTGATTTCCTCTAATAAAAATACAGTTTTGGATTTGGCTCAAATGGATTAAATAATCAATAACTTGTGGCGATTCGCTCCATCCATCGACATAATCACCCAGAAATATTAGAGTATCATTTTTAGAAATAGTGGCGCGCTCCATAATTTGAAGCAAGGCGCGCAAACCGCCATGAATGTCACCAATAACTAGAGTTCTTTCCATTTTATCGAACAATTACGCCATCTACAAATAAAATAGGAACTTCCTCAACATAATCTGGTGTGATGGAGTTGGCTTTGAAAATAAATTTTCTATCATAAAGGGTTTCGCCAATGAAAAAAGTAACCATAAACTCATTGTTTAGCATTAGAACATTGTCGTAGAACATTTCGATTTTACGAACCGAAACAGGTTCTATTTCTAGAAAAGCATGACGCAAAAGTGATGTTTTTTTCATTTCGCCATCAATAGTTCCAAATGCTTTAGAAACTACCATTACGCCATCTAATTTAAAATCGGAATCGTTTACTAAATAAGCAAACCAAACTTTTTGCATAAAATCGTCGCTCCATTCTTGAACGGCAGCTAGAAAAACGTTTTCGACGATTGGAATTATGATGTCTTTTTTCATTTTTAGATTTTAGATAATAGACAATATGAATGATATCACTTGGATCTAGCCCAAATGGAAACGGCATCCTTTTTTTGGCTTTTTAGCCAGAAAAAGATATAGTGTACAGCTAGAAATAGCTCCGAAAAATTTTAAATACTTGCTTTGAATTGCTCTAAAAACCGAACATCGTTTTCGTAAAACATACGAATATCGCCAATTTGATACAATAACATTGCTATTCTTTCGATTCCCATTCCAAAAGCAAATCCGTTGTATTCGTCGGGATTTATTCCGCAATTTTTGAGCACATTAGGATCGACCATTCCGCAGCCCATAATTTCCAACCAGCCTGTTCCTTTGGTAATTCGGTAATCGGTTTCGGTTTTTAATCCCCAATAAATATCCACTTCGGCACTTGGCTCAGTAAAAGGAAAATAACTTGGTCGCAGTCGGATTTTGGATTTCCCGAACATTTCTTTGGTGAAATATAATAAGGTTTGCTTTAAATCGGCAAACGAAACATCTTTATCTATATACAACCCTTCGACTTGATGAAAAATGCAATGCGAGCGCGAGGAAACGGCCTCATTACGAAAAACGCGTCCTGGCGAAATGGTTCGAATGGGTGGTTTATTTTCTTCCATGTAACGCACTTGGACCGATGAGGTGTGCGTGCGCAACAAAATATCGGGATTGGTTTGTATGAAAAAAGTGTCTTGCATGTCGCGTGCCGGATGGTATTCTGGCAAGTTTAATGCGGTAAAATTGTGCCAATCGTCTTCGATTTCTGGACCTTCGGAAACGTTGAATCCTATGTTCGAAAAAATATCTATAATTTGGTTTTTTACCAACGAAATTGGGTGTCGAGCGCCAATTACTAATGGTTCCGATGGTCGAGTTAAATCGCCATAAAACCCTTTTATTTCTTCTTTACTTTCCAGCGCTTCTTGAATGGTTTTTACTTTTTCTTCGGCAATTGTTTTTAGCAAATTGATGACTTGACCAAATTCTTTTTTCTGATCATTTGGTACGTTTTTGAATTCGGCAAAAACCTCTTTCAAAAGTCCTTTGCTTCCTAGAAATTTGATACGGAATTCCTCTAATTTTTCTTTATTTGAAGTGGAAAAATCTTTGGCTTCGGCGATATATTCTTTTATTCTGTTTGTCATTTTAATGTAAATAGGATTGCAAATTTAATGAATTTGTTTAAAAGTTTGAGTTTTAAAATTTCAAGTTTGTTAAAATCTGAAAGGATTACTCCAAAACTTCTTTTTCTAAAAAGTAATTCACAATTGCTTCTTTCATCAAAACGGATTGTTCGCCGGCTTTTAGTGCTGGTAATTGCTCTTTTACAAGATAATGTGGCCAGCCTTCGTTATCATAAAATTCGAATTCATAAAAACCATAAGGTTCTAATAATCTGCAAATTGCAATATGCATTAAGTCCAATTTTTGGTCTTTTTTGAATTCGCGATGCACTTTTCCGAGTTCTTGCACTCCGATTAGGTAAATTATGGAATCCAGATCTAGATCTTCGGCTTGCGAAAACTGATTGGATAATATTTGAACGAGGTTTTCCCAGCGTTCTTTGAGTTGTATATCTCGAGACATTTTTATGTTTTGTGTTTCTGGTTTCTTCCGAAAAGAAATTCGATAGTTTTTGCAAATATAAGGACTTGAAAACTGATTTTGATAATTGATCAAATCTTTTATCTTTGTGATTATTATTAATTCTTACAAAAATGAGTTTTCTTGATATTGTTCTTGGTGTTTTTTTGGTTTACGCATTATATAATGGTCTAAAAAATGGACTTTTTGTAGAGTTGGCTTCTTTAATTTCCTTGGTTGTGGGAATTTTTGTTGCTATAAAGTTTTCGTATTTAATTCGTGCAATTATAGAAAATCATGTTTCTTGGTCACCAAAATATATAGAAGTTATTGCTTTTGGATTGACTTTTTTGATTGTTGTAATTGCCATTCACACATTGGCAAAAGTGTTTACAGGAATCGCCGATTTTGCCTATTTGGGTTGGCTTAACAAATTGGGCGGAGCAGGATTTAGTGTTTTGAAAACCCTTTTGGCGTTGAGTATTGTTTTCAATTTATTTCAAAAAGTGAATATAAATAATATCATTGTAAAGCAAGAAACGCTAGATAAATCGGTGTTTTACAATCCAATTCAGGAAGTTTCGAAATTTATTTATCCGTCATTAGAAAAATGGTACGAAGATTTTAAATCTAAAACCAAAAACTTAAATAATAATTCTGAAAAAACAGATTAATTAATTACGATTTACTTTATTTCTTTAATCGAATTCCCATCAATCCAGCCCACAACACCGTCAGTTAGTTGTACTTTTCTGAATAATTTATCGACCGATAATACAAATACTTTTGTGCCTTCGTGAAGTTTCATAATTTCTTTTCCCGAAGAATTTGGAGTGGTTTTTAATGACGTAACTTCTGCAAAAACTATTGCAGGTTTATCGTTTTCTGAATGTGATTTTTCGAATATTGCTGCCGAAACGCTAATTAAAATTAAGGCTAAAACAACAAGTATTCCGCTAAAAAGCACACGTTTTATTAATGATGCTTCCGAGAAATAATAGCCTATAAAAAACAACAAAAACAACATGGCAAACGCCACCGAAATCCAAGCCCAAGTGTCGTAATTGTAAGTTGATGTTGCGTTTTTGAGCATTTTCCCAATTCCAACTTTTGGAATAACTTTTATGTCGTCGATTTGTAATTTTTTGGCAATTTCTAGATTTGTTTTTGCCGCTTCGAAATTTGGATTTAAAACCAATGCTTTTTCATAATTATAAATCGAAGGCGCAACTTTATTGAGTTTATAATAACAATTGGCCATATTAAAATACAATTCTGGCGATTGTTTTTGGGTTCTAAAAACAGTTTCGTAAGCATCAATCGCTTCCTGATAATTGCCTTGTTTGTACAATGCGTTCCCGTTTTCGAAACCCGTCTGGGCAAAGAAAACTTGCGTTATTAGAAGAAATAGGTAAACTAAATTTTTCATTTTTTAGTGATTAAATTATTTTTTCTAAATCTGCGATTATCAAAACTGCTTTGTCGTAATCTTGCTGAATCGAAGCATTTGTTGAAGGTGCATATCTTGCGATTTCGCAGTTTTCGGTTAGATTTATAAATTCCGAAACCGTTTCTGGATTGATATTTCTGGACAACAAAAGTTCCTCGATATTGGTTTTGCTCATTTCGGTTGTTTCGATATTGAGTTTGGCTTTCAGAAAATTATGCATGGCTTTTTCTAGCGAAACGTAAAATTGTTCCTTATTATTGATGTGTTTTTTGGCTTGCGATAAATATTTTTTCGCCAATCGATTGTTCATTTTCAATCGGTTTCCTATCGTATCGCTGTCCGAAAGTTCTTTTCTTTTTCTAATTAAAATTATAAGCGGAATCATTAAAAAAGGCAAAAGCATCAAAATATAAAATTTTGTCGAATACAAGAAATCGTGTTTTTTGATGTAGGATAATTCGGTTTTAGTTTTAATGTTTTGAAACACCAGTTTCTTTTCAGTTTTTGAGTTCAAATTTCCAGAAACAGCAACAGTATTAGCAATTTTTTCTTCTGGACCATCCAAAACATTAATCATTATTTCTTTTGAAATAATTGTTTTGTACGTTCCATATTTTGGATCAAAATACGAAAACCGCATTGGTTTAATCGGGTATTTCCCTTTAAACTGTGGTACAATTGTGTATTTATCCGAAATACTACCTGTCATTCCAGAAAGCGGTGTTGTTATGTTTTCATTATGAGTTGGGTCGTACATCTCCAAAGCACTTGGCACCAAAGGTTTCGGTAACGAAAATAATTTTAAATTTCCACTACCAGAAGCAATTACATTCAAATCAATATTTTCTCCATTCTTAACATCCGTTTTAGACGAAGTTACTCTGAAATCAAATTGTCCAACAGCACCCGAAAAATCTACTGGTTTACCTGTTTCTGGTAATGGTTTTACGTTTATAGTACTGGAACCTGCCGAAACTCTTTGTTGAGCATCAATAATTTGTACTTGACCAAAAATATCTCTCCGCCCTAATGGTAATTGAACATCGATGTCCATTGCAAAAGGCTCTATACTTAATTTTCCTGATTTTTGAGGATAAAGGATTACTTTTTTCAAAATAATCGAACGATATGGCTCTCCTTTATATGTAGTTTGTTCGGCTGTTAATTGCTTAATTTCGATGTTTTGATTCCAAAAATCATTGTATTTTGGCTTGTTGGCTTCGGCAAAATTCGAAATTCCTATATTATTACTAAAATAGAGTTTGTAAACAATCGTAATCGGCTCGTTTAAATAAGGATTTGTTTTAGATATATCGGCAATTAAATGCAACTCCGAACTTGCCGAAACTTGAGGAATTTCGTCTGGATCTCTTTGTTTTGGAATAGCATTTCCTACTGTAATTTTTAGGATATTTGTTTTATAAATCTTTCCATTTATTTCGATAGTCGATGATTTTATAATAAAACTACCTTTTTGGGTAGGTAATAATATATAGGAATACGATTTTTCAAAAGAACTTTTGCCATTTACCCAAGATTGACTGACTTGCTGATTTGGACCTCCTACAACCCTGAAACCTTCAAAAATTGGAGGTTCAAAATTATCTCCATCGAAATTCATTGCAAATTCCACCTGAAAAGGTTCGTTTATGCCTACAGCGTTTTTTGCTACTCTTGCCTCAAATTGAACTTGAGCAAAAACACCTTGAATGCTTAATAAAAATAGAATTATATGTTTTTTCATTTCCGTTTTTGATGGAAAATTATTATTTCGTTCTAAAAATTTAATTTTTCAAAAATCTTGAGATTACCAATCTTTTTCGTTTTTTACTGGTTTCCCTTTTAATTTTTGAGCGTTTACTTTGTCTTGAATTTTTTTCTCCTCATTATTTATGGCTTCCATCATATTTTTAACCTGTTCTTTACTCAAACTTCCTGGTGTTTCTTTTGGTTCACCATTATTTGGTTTGTCTTCTTTTTTATCTTTGTCTGGATTTTGCTTGTCTTTTTTAGGGTCTTGCTTTTTATCCTCTTTTTTATCTTTATCCTTCTTTTTATCTTTGTTTTTGTCTGGATTTTCTTTGTCTTTTTTCTTTGCTAATGCATAATTATAACGGGTTTCTTCGTCTTCGGGATTATTTCGTAGTGCATTTTTATAGGCTTCAGCGGCTTCGGAATATTTTTTTTCTAGCATTAATGTATTTCCAAGATTATGAAAAGCATTATGTTTCTCGGTATGAGTTTTCGATTTTTCGATAGCATGCGCATAGGCAAGTTTTGCTTCTCCTGCCTGCTTTTGACTGTAAATAGCATTCCCTAAATTATACGAAGCAATGGCTTTCTTTGGGAATTTAGAAACCGAAATTCGATATTCTGATTCGGCTTCAGAATACTTTTTAGATTCGATTTCTTTGTTTCCTTTCGGAAGATTTTTATCTTTTTCTTGGGCAAAAATTGCTAAAGAAAAACTTAAGAAAATATATAGAATTCTATTTTTCATTTATCCTTTATCATTAAATAAATCTAGTTTTTTTACCCATTCCGTTTTTCTTTCTAAAAAGAAAACATCAAAAAACAAAAGCAAAAATCCAAGTCCCAAAAACCATTGAAATTGTGATTGAAAATTCGATAATTGTGTGGATTCGAATTCAGTTTTTTGAATTTTATTTAATTCATTTTTTATAAAATTCAAAACTTCTTTAGTGTTTCGACCATTGATGTAATTTCCTTTTGTGGCTTTAGCAATTTTCATTAAACTATTTGAATCGAGTTTTGTAATTACGGTTTCGCCAGCATTATCCTTTTTATAACCTTGTAAAACTCCGTTTTCCTTCATCGGGATTTGACCACCCTTTTCGGTTCCTACGCCAATGGTCAGAATTTTAATCCCCATTTTATTTGCTTCTTCCACAGCAACATCAGATTCTTCGGAATGGTCTTCTCCATCGGAAATCATAATCAAAAGTTTGCTGGTTTTTTTATCATCAAAAAATGTGGTTGATATTTTTATAGCATCATCTAACGAAGTTCCTTGCGAGGAAACCATATTGGTATTCATGCTTTGCATAAACATTTTTGCGACGCCAAAGTCTGTTGTAATTGGCAAAACTGGGAATGCGCTTCCTGCATAAGCCACAATTCCTATTCGATCATCGCCTAGTTGTTTGATGATTTGGGATACTAATTGCTTACTTTTTTCGAGTCGGTTCGGTGCAATATCTTCGCATTCCATACTTTTTGAAACATCCATTGCAAAGACAATATCAATTCCTTCGCGTTTCACGGTTTCGATTCGAGTCCCAATTTTTGGATTTACCAATCCAATTATAATACAAATCAATCCTAGTGAAATTACAACAAACTTCAAAACAGGTTTGAAAACCGATTTTTCTGGGCTTAATTTTTTGATTAAATCTAAATCACCAAATTCTTTTTGTTTTTTCTTTTTCCAAACTTGATTGTATAGAAAAAGTAATACCAAAATTGGGATGATAACTAAAAGGTATAAATATTTTTTTTCGTCTAATTCCATCTGTCAAATTTAAAATTTTAGATTTCAGATAACTGAAACCGAAAACTTTTCTTTATATAAAACTTTTATAAATTGTTTTTCTCAATACTATTTCTATCAACAACAATAAACCAGCAAATAGTGCAAATGTTCGATATTTTTCGTCGTAATCGTAGAATTTGAGTTCTTCGATTTCGGTAGTTTCGAGTTTATTGATTGCATTATAAATTGTTTCTAATCTTTCGTTGCTAGTGGCTCGAAAATATTTTCCTCCAGAATTTGTTGCTATACTTTGAAGCAATTTTTCATCGATTACAACAGGCATCATTTTATATAAAAATTCTCCATTTGGGGCAATTGCGTATGGGAACATGGCGTTTCCGTTGGTTCCAATTCCAATCGTATATACTTTTATTCCGTATTGTTTCGCAATATCCGACGCCGTTTGTGGCTCTACAAATCCAGCATTATTTACACCATCTGTTAAAAGAATTACTACTCGACTTTTAGCCTTGCTGTCTTTTAACCTATTTATTGCTGTTGCTAAACCAACTCCAATTGCTGTTCCATCTTGTAAAACCGTACTGTATTTGACACTTTCTAGAGCATCGAGAATCACTTTTTTGTCGCTCGTTACAGGAGATTTTGTGTAGGCTTCCGAAGCATATAGCACTAATCCGATTCGATCATTTGGACGATTCATTACAAAATTCTGCGCTACTTTTTTGAGAGCATCCATTCGATTTGGTTTCAAATCTTTGGCAAGCATACTACCCGAAACGTCAATTGCCATTACAATATCTATTCCTTTTGTAGTTTTGGTCTTGTTGCTAATATCGACCGTTCTTGGTCTTGCCAGTGCAATTATCAAAGAACTTAGTCCTAAAATTCGAAGTACAAACAAAAATGGCTTCAGTTTTGCCCAAATAGAATTTGATTGTCCAAATCCTTTTGTAGAACTGATTTTTAGAGTTGCCGCATTTTTATTTTTTTTCCAAAAACTCCAAAAAATTGCAATCGGAATTAAAAGAAATAACCAGAAAAAAATTGGGTTTAAAAAAGTAACATTTGTCATCATTAGTTTCCTTTTTTTAGTTCGACAGAATTCATAATTCTATCCGAAATTTTCTTTGCATATTGGTCATCTTCTTCACGAAAAGTAATAATTTGTTGCAAACCACTTTCTTGGCTAAAAACTAAAATTTCGTAATAAAAACGTACGCTTGTTTTAGATATCGGATCAATTTTTGAAAACGACCCAAAACCCTTTGCTCCTTTTATTCCTTCGGGAGTATTGAATTCACCTTGCTTTAAAACAATATTTTGTGCGCCTTGTGATTCTAATGAATTTACAGAAACTTCGAGCGATTTTGCCAAATCAATCTGGCCTTCTTGTTTATATTTTAATGTAGAAACCAAAATATAGAAATTATCTAAAAGGCTTCCATAACCAAATGATTGCATTTCTTTTATCAAAGCCAATCCTTCTTTTGGTAGCGATTTGGTTACATCTACTCGTTTTAAAACTTTTGGTGTTTCGAGCATAATTCCTGGATTTCCGTATTCGCTCGAAACCCATTCACCTTCTAACAATTCTTTGGTTGGATGTCCAAGGATGGTATCTTTTACGTAAGTAAACCCTTTACTAATAATGAAATACGTGGTTATTGCAAAAAATAGAAAAACTACCGAAGCAAGTGCCAGTGTAATTCGACGATTGCGTTTTTTACGCAGTTGTAGTTTAATTTGATTTTGACGTTGTTCTTCGTTCAATAAATCTTCTTCGTTTGGAAGTTCTTCAATTTTTGGAATAGATTTATCAATCGTTAAAATCGATTTTTGAATTTTGTTTTTATCTTCTGTAATCACAAAATCTTGCGGTTGAGATTTAGCAAATTTTACTAAATCTGCTTGTTTTAGAACGCTTTCTAAACTTCGAATAGTTTCCGCAGAGAGTTTTAATTTTCGTTTATTAGACGTTACTTTCAATCCTTGAATTAACTCAAAAGTAGTACTTTCCATGGCTGGAATTTCTAGTGCCTCTTCGATATAATTTCTAACAATGTCTGTCAATTCACTATAATATGATTTTACATCGCCGTTTTGCCAAAGTTCTTTTTTCTCTAAAGTATTCAATAAATTAGTGGCTTTTTCTATTGGAGTTTTAAAAATTTCTTCTTCAATTTTTTTCTTTTGATATCTTTTAATCAAATAATAAATTAATGCTCCAATTCCAATTAATAATAGCAAGCCTAAAAGATATTTCCACCAATTGCTTTCTGGTTCTTCGCCCGTTTGGATCGGTTTTATATCATACATTTTTTGTTTCAACGTATCGACCAAAACATCTTGAACTTGTATAGAAATCGAATCCGAAAAATACGGTTTTTTGTCAATCATGACCGCCATTTTCGGAATTACATAACGACCAGAATCGAATTGCGTTAATCCATATCGTTTTATTAATTCGTATTTAGCATCTTTTTTTACAGTATCAATAACATAATTTCGGATAACTTCTAGCGACCCAAAACTTTTTGCGTTAGGAAATACAACGGTTGATAGCGTATCGACGGTTGTTTTTAACGTTAAATTGAATTGTGCTCCAATTTTATTGATTTTTTTATCAATTTTAGTTTCGACTTGATTTTGCTGCGCAAAAAATGTCGTTGATGTAAAAATTAATAAAAGGTATAATTTGAATTTCATTAGTTTGTTTTATAATCTTTTATCTCGATTTAAAATACCCCAAAAGTTTAGTTACATAATTTTCATCAACACGAGTATTGACAACACCTGAACCTGATTTGTTAAACGTTTCCTTAAAATATTTTACGTTTTCGGCATAATATTTTTCATAATTCATTCTGAGGGTTTTGGAACCCGTATTTATCAGTTCGATTTTTCCGGTTTCGGCGTCAAGCATTTCGACCATTCCGATATCGGGCATTTTTTCTTCACGAATATCATACACACGAATTCCTGTAATATCGTGTTTTTTTGAGGCTATTTTTAATGTATGTTCGTAGTTATCTGACATAAAATCAGAAATCAGAAACACAATTGCTTTCTTTTTTTGGGTTCCTGATAAAAATTTAAGCGCCATTCCAACATCGGTTTTGTTGCTTTTTGGTTTAAATTCTATCAATTCACGAATAATTCTCAACACGTGCGAACGCCCTTTTTTGGGTGGAATGTACAATTCGATTTGATCGGAAAATAACATCAAACCAATTTTATCATTGTTTTGAGTTGCAGAAAACGCCATTGTTGCTGCAATTTCGGTAACAATATCTTTCTTGAAACTGTTTTTGGTTCCAAAACTTTCCGAACCCGAAACATCGACCATTAACATCATTGTGAGTTCGCGTTCTTCTTCGAAAACTTTTATATGTGTTTCATTATATCTTGCGGTAACATTCCAGTCGATTGCTCGAATATCATCGCCATATTGATACGGTCGAACTTCAGAAAAAGTCATTCCTTTTCCTTTAAAAGACGTGTGGTATTCGCCCGAAAAGATATGATTGCTCAATCGTCGGGTTTTTATCTCGATTTTCCGTACTTTTTTTATTAATTCTTTGGTATCCATTTTCCCCTCCTAACCTCCCCGAAGGGGAGGAACTAGCACAATGCTATTTAAAAATTTAACTTTTTATCTAATATAATTGGTAAGTCCCTCCCTTTGGGAGGGGTTTGGGGTGCGATTTAAGGTACTTCAACTTCGTTTACAATTTTATTGATAATATCAACGGAAGTGATGTTTTCGGCTTCGGCTTCGTAAGTCAATCCAATTCTATGTCGCAAAACATCGTGAACTACGGCACGAACATCTTCTGGAATTACATATCCACGACGTTTGATGAATGCATAACATTTCGCAGCAGTTGCTAAATTGATGCTTCCGCGTGGCGATGCACCGAAACTGATTAATGGTTTTAGGCTTTCGAGTTTATATTTTTCGGGATAACGAGTGGCAAAAACAATGTCAAGAATGTATTTTTCGATTTTTTCGTCCATATAAACCTCACGAACCGCTTCTTGAGCACGAAGAATTTGTTCCACAGAAACAACAGCATTTACTTTATCAAAACTTCCTTTAAGATTTTGACGAACTACCATTCTTTCGTCTTCCATTTTTGGATAATCAATAACGGTTTTCAACATAAAACGATCGACTTGCGCTTCTGGCAACGGATAAGTTCCTTCTTGCTCCACTGGATTTTGTGTTGCAAGAACCAAAAACGGACGATCTAACTTGAAAGTTGTATCACCTATCGTAACTTGTTTTTCCTGCATGGCTTCCAATAATGCCGATTGAACCTTTGCAGGAGCGCGGTTTATCTCATCGGCAAGGACGAAATTGGCAAAAATTGGTCCTTTTTTTATAGAAAATTCATTGGCTTTGATGTTATAAATCATGGTTCCAACAACATCGGCAGGAAGCAAATCTGGTGTGAATTGAATTCGGCTGAACGATCCATGAATGGCTTGTGACAAAGTATTAATTGCCAAAGTTTTTGCCAATCCGGGAACACCTTCTAACAAAATGTGACCTTGACCCAAAAGCCCGATGAGCAATCGCTCGATCATGTGTTTTTGACCAACAATTACTTTGTTCATTTCCATTGTCAATAAATCGATAAAAGCACTTTCTCTTTCAATTTTTTGATTGATTGCGCTAATGTCTAAAGTTGTCGAATTCTCTTCCATTTTTATAATTTTATTGGGGTAAAAATTGTACTAATATTATTGTGGTGCAAATTGAATTTTTTTTTAGAAGTAAGATGTTAATAAATGGTTAAAACTTGAATTAAATTTCAGAATTTAAGGATGATTTGTGATACTCTTTTCTTATTTTTAAGAACTCTAATAAATAAATCATGAAAACAGCCTTTTCTAAAATAATTTCGGGAACAATGACTTGGGGAATTTGGGGCAAAAATCTCGATGAAAAAGCCATGATAAATTTGATGAATTGTTGTTTAGAAAATGATATTTCGACTTTTGATCACGCCGATATTTATGGAAATTACACTACAGAAGCCAGTTTTGGAAACGCTTTTGCGAATGCTAAAATTAATCGAGAAAAAGTACAATTCATCTCGAAATGTGGCATTCAAACCGAAGCCAGAAACGCGATAAAACATTATGATTATTCTAAAAAATATATTATTTGGAGCGTCGAAAATTCTTTAAAAAATTTAAAAACCGATTATTTAGATGTTTTGCTTTTGCACCGACCAAGCCCATTAATGCAAGCCGATGAAATTGCCGAAGCCATCGAAAAACTAAAATCCGAAGGAAAAATTATTGATTTTGGCGTTTCGAATTTTACACCAAGCCAATGCGAATTGATTCAAACTCGAACCAAAATTGATTGCAATCAAATTCAGTTTTCCGTAACCGATTTTGATGCGATAAATAACGGAAGTTTGGATTTTATGCAAATTAATAAAATTGTTCCAATGGCTTGGAATCCGTTGGGTTCTGTTTTTAAAACCGATAGCGAAAAAACCAGCAGAATAAAAAAAATCGCCAATAAATTATCTGAAAAATACAATATCGAAATCGATGTTTTGCTTTTGGCTTGGATTATAAAACATCCATCGGGAATTTTGCCTGTTTTTGGCACAACGGACCGGAATAGAATCTCAAAATTAATGAAAGCAACCGAAATTGATATTGATTTGGAAGATTGGTTTGCTTTATATACGGCTAGTTTGGGAACAAAAGTTGCTTAAAAAATGGTTTCGAGTTTTGGGTTTCGGGTTTGTGTTAGTAAATAAATATTATGCATAATGGCAACAATTAATAAATTTGAAGATTTAGAAATCTGGCAATTGGCAAGAGAAATTTGTAAGGATGTTTGGTTTCTTTTTGAAACAACTTCATTAGGTAATGATTTTAAACTTAAAAATCAAATGAATGGATCTTCTGGTTCGGTTATGGACAATATTGCTGAAGGATTTGAACGAAACGGAAGAAGAGAATTTATTCAGTTTTTAAGTATTGCAAAAGGTTCCTGTGGAGAATTAAAATCTCAATTATATCGTTCATTAGATAGAAAACATATTTCAAAAGAACAATTTCAAACCTTATTTGAAAAAGCAGATTTAGAAAACAAAAAAATAGGTTCTTTTATGTCATATCTTGTAAAATCAGACATAAAAGGGAGCAAATTCGATAAATAGTTTATGAATTTTTAGTATTACTACAACTCGAAACCCAAAACCAAGAAAACCCGAAACCTAAACATGATAAACAAACGGCTTTTAATTAAAAACTTACTCGCCCACAACGACGAGTCGAGTTTTTATGACAAAAAACGCCAATTAAATTTACATTCTCGCGAAGGAAAAGCCAAGTTCCTGAAACATATTTGTGCACTTTCTAACTCTAATCCAACCAATAATTCCTATATTGTGGTTGGCGTCGAGGATTATGATAACGAAATTGTTGGTGATGATTTTTTTGATGACAGTCGGATTCAGAATTTAGTAAATGCTTATCTGGAAAACCCACCAAAAATCCAGTACGAAAACGTGCCTTTCCCTAATTTACCAAAGGATAAAGTGATTGGTTTGGTTACGATTCGACCCAAAAATAAAACGTCGTATTTCAAAAAAGGAATTCATACTATTGTAGCAAACTCTGTTTTTGTTAGGCGCGGAAGCAATTCGGTTCCGATTGATGGCGATTTCGAAAAAAATTATCAAAACACCGAAACCGTTATTGGAATAGAAAATAATTCCAGAAATAGCATAGAATATACGCTTGATGGCGTTATTGATTTTATGAATTTTCGGCACAAAGATATGTCGGCAAAATACAAAGTTTTCAAGGAATTATTTGTAATTTGTTGGGCGGGAATTCCTAAAAAAGTGCGTGACAAAACCTATTTTTCGAGAGTTGATATTGAACTTATTAATGAACAAATAAAACTATTTTATTCAGCGCAAGACGATGTTTCTATAGATTTTGACGAAGATAGTTTTACAATTACGGAATTCGTACCTTTGGGATTAAACGATAAAACAAGTTATTATCCGTTGGAAAAACAAACCATTCAGTTTTATGAAAATGGCTATTACAAAATAGATAGCAAAATGCTTTTTGAACCGCCAGAATTCAACAAAAAAATGCTGTTTCATGTTTATAATTCCAATATTTCGTTGTTGAATAAATTGCAAAAAAACACTACGTTGTCCGAAAGAGAAATTAGAGATTTAGAAAATTTGCCATCCACATTCATGATTTGTTTTCTAAACGGATTTGAAGATGCAAAACAAAAACTTATTGATTCAAAATTACTTTTAAAATCATATCCGCAAGTTTATTTATCCTTTAAAGAAGCGTTGCGAATTTTAAGAAAAATGAAATACGATTTATAATTTTAAATAATGGAGTTTGGATATTTTTTTTCGGGATAAAACGCAAGATGCAATTCTTTTATGCTTCGTAAAGCATCATGAATTAAAACTAGCCACAAGGATAAAAAACTAATACTGTTTACTAAAATTGAAATCCCAACTGGATGGCTATTGATGGCGAAATAGCCCTTTTTTATACTAAAGGAAAGACTTTCGGAATCCAGAATTTTAATTAATTCGGGAATATAAACAACCAAAATCAAAGCGTTAAACAAAATAATTAAAATACTTGTTAGGATAACAGTCGATACAACTAAGTTAACTTTTTGTTTCTTTTCTAGTTTTTGTATTTCTTTTAGCATGAGCTTATATTTATGAATTTTACCAACTAATTTTGTATCTTTATACAAAGTTATACTGCATCATAAAATTAATTTTACTGCTTTGCCTTACGGATTGTTAAGTTTCAAATCAACCCATTTTTTCTTGCTTCACGAAGCATATCCTCGTCATTCCCTTTTGTGATTCCAAAATAATCCAAAATTTGTCTTTTCCTTTTTTCGACGGCACTTAAGGACAAATGAACCAGATTAGGAAGACTATTGGTCTTGTAACCTTGACTAATTAACATGATTATTTCGCGATTAATTGGATCTAAGTTTTTATCTTTTTCCAACATTTTTTTAGTAATTTCTTTCACAGTGGCACTATGATAGATATTACCTTTCTGTATAGTTCCAAAAGCCAAAATTAGTTCGTCGGCACTAAAATCGCTTTTAATAAGTAATCCTTCTGGAGCTATTTTGCGAATAAGTTTGTATATCAAAAGCGCTTCGGTGTGTGAGGTCAGTATAACGATTTTAGTTTTTGGAGATTTTTCTTTAAAAATTAAAGCCAAATCTTGTCCCGAGTAAATTTTTTCCTTTTCAAAAGGAGGTAAACTGTAATCTAAAAAAACTAAATCGAAATAATTTTCTTTATATTTAATAAGTGTTTCGTAGGCACTTTGGCAATTTAATGCCGCTGTTGTTTCGATATCATATCCCAAATCATTATAGGATAGAATTATTTTATATCCCTCAATCATAGAAGGATGATCATCTACTATTAGAATTTTTACCGTCATCGTTTTAATTAAATCGCCGTGAAAGTAACCATTTACATTGGAATTATCAATTTTATTTGTGTTCCTTTATCTTTTTTTGATATAATATCGATTTCACCATCAATAGATGCTAATCTAGATTTCATGTTTTTTAATCCAATTCCTATATTTGTTTTTGTTGTATCAAAACCAACTCCATCGTCGATAATATTAATATAAATCTTGTTTTCTTCTAACATAACTGTTGCGTTTACCTTTTTGGCATTTGCATATTTTCGAATGTTTTGCAATGTTTCCTGAAAAACTCTATATATATTCATTTTTACAGTGCTTCCAATCAAATCCCAATTAATATTTTCATCTACATGAAAATCAAAATTTGTTTTCGATATGTTTTTTTGATCTTCAAAAAGTCCTTCGATAATCATTTTGAAACTGTCTTTACCTAAAAAAATATTTTCCGAAAGATCGTGAGAAATGGCTCGAATTTCTTTCTCAATATTCTGAATTTCAGCAATGTGTAGCAAACATTTCCGAATAGTTTCTTCGTCGGTTTTTTTACTTAAAATAAATAAATTAAGTCTTGTGCTGGTCAATTTACTCATAATTCCGTCGTGCAGTTCTTGTGCAATTCGTTTTTTTTCGTTTTCTCTACCTTCGTCTATTTTGCTTTGTTGACTAAGCATTAATTGATAGATCTCTTCGTTTGATTTTTGTTGTTCTTGTATAAGTTGCAACTCTTTGTTTTTAGAATGTTGCATTTTTGTAACGTAAAGCAAACCACCAACCATCAAAATCGAGAAACAAGAACCCAAAATAAGCCATCGTTGCCCCGATATTTTATTTTTCTCAGCTTCGATATGGTTTTTTTCACTCAAAATTTCGTCAGTTTCAAACTCAATTCTTGCAAATTTGTCGCGCGTGGCACGTTCGTTGTTTTGCAAACTATCGGTTAGTTCAATAAACCGATCGTTATATCTTACTGTATTTTTTGGCTCTATTTTTGCCAATAGTTGCAAGGTTCGGAGTTCGTCGTCGAATAATTTATATTTATGTGCCAAAACCCTAGCAGTATTACCATACAAAAAAGCCTTTGTAGTATCTTTTTGTGCCAAATAATATTCGGACAGGTAAACTTTGCTAGAAACTACTCCAGGTGTTCTGTATAAGGTAATGTGATTACGAATATCAAGAGCTTCGGTAAGATACAAAATCGATGATTTGTTGCCCAATTTAAACTCGGCATAACCTAAATCGCTAATTATATTAGCATACATCGCAGGATCTGTTTTTTTTATATTTCCGAAACTCAATGCTTTTTTGAAATAACGAATAGCCATTGAATACTCTTTTTTTTCGCTATAAATATATCCTATGTAATTGAAAGGTAGCGCCTTTAAGGTCAAGTATTGGGAGTCGGATTTTAAACTTTCAACTATCGAAAAGGCTTTGTTGTAGTACTCGATTGCTTTTTTTGGGTTTTTTAATCCTACTAACGCATTTCCTAAAGTCATATAGCAATCGTAAGTTAAACGAGTGTCATTTTGTTTTTTGGCAGTTTTGAGAATGTTTATAGTAGCCGTTTCGGAACCCGAATAATCTCTTGCATAAAGAAAAATAAGAGTTTTAAAAAATTGAAGACGGTTACTATTTTCGTGATTTTTTAAACGATTATATATTTTTTCGGCTTTAGTTAAATAGGAATAGGCACTATCGTTTTGAAATTTATCAAAATAATATTCCCCCATATAATAGGACGATCTTGCAATATATAAGGAATCTCTACTCGCAATGGCAAGTTTGTTGCAAATTCTTGAAGCACCGAAAGATTTTTCGTATTGTTCAAGGTTGAAATAGCGACCCGCGAGCTTGTACAAGTAATTTCGCGTCAGCGAGTCGTTATCTCTCTTGACAACGACACTAAAAACAGTGTCGTTATACTTCAATTGGTTAGGTTGACTTAGTTTTAAATAATAAGAATTAGACATCAACGTGTCAGTTTTCTTATTATAGTTTTGGTTTTGGTTGGTTGTTTTTTTACAATTACACAGCAATAGTAAACTGCATAAAAGCGGTAGTATTATTTTTTTCAAAACAGAAATTCTAAAATTCGTATCGAATTCAAAATTACAGTTTTTTTTATTAATTATATTGGATGTTGATTTTGAGGTATAGGAGTCGGCCCAATTTCAGACTCTTTCGCAGTCGTGCTTGTTTGCACAGCGCTACGGACTTTGCTAGTTTGCTGCATTTCTTCGAGTGTGCAAGACGAAAAAGAAACTAAAATAACTAAAATTGCTACGGAGTAAGATAAAATTTTCATAGTTTTGTTTTTTTAAGTTTTATAGAAACTACGTTTTAGTTTCTTATAATTTCTGTAAAATTATAATAATTTTAGTAGTAAATTTTACTGTTTTTCCGCTCATTGTGTTAAATTGTTGTGAATTTGTTTATTTTCGTGTTTTAATAGAACAAAGAAATCTATAGTTTTATTCTTAAAAGTTATGTCTATAGAATTTTAGACTAATTAATATTTGATAAGATGATTTTTGCCAATTCAACGGATTGATTTTACTTTGTCTTTTACGCTCCATAAAAACATAAATTAATTCAAATATTGCCTCAAATATTTGGTTGATATTCCATAAAACACTTAACCCATTTTTTATATAAATTATCAATAGAATTTACATTTTGAATGTGATAGGTTTTATTTATTCTATAATTTTTTGATGAAAATATGCTGTTCTACTTTATTTTCTTTCGCCCAACAAACTAATTATGGATCGATGTAATCCTAGTGTTTTTGATGTTTTAGAATAGTAGCACTTTCAATAACAAGTTTCAGATAGGATTAAAATTACTCCATTTTTTTAATCCCAATGATTAAAGTTCCATTGTAATCATTGGAACTTTTGTTACATGATTTACACATAAGTCGACATCAGCCTTTGTAAAAAACAGGATCTGTAAAATGTGATTTATAGCAATTCGGTGGTTCTGCATTAGATTTTTTTAGGGTTTGAATTTAAAATCAAACTTTGGGACTTCTATTTCATATTAAAAAATATTAAACAAATCAAGCCTTTGTGGTTGACTCCACTTCTTGACAAACAATAGTAAATCTATATAATTTATATTTTTACTAAAAGACTATATTATTAAAGGGGGCACTCTTATTTTCAGGTTAAAAACCCTTATTCATTATTCAAATAAAAAAAATTTATATTTACAAGATAACAATTGTATCACTTCGGGCTTGTTGCAATAACGAACTTCAAGTTGTTTTTTACACCAATTTGTAAAACATCAACCAAATCCTGAACTTGCAAATTAAATGGAATTCT
The DNA here is from genome assembly GCA_043738745.1 of Bacteroidota bacterium. Classification (GTDB taxonomy): domain Bacteria; phylum Bacteroidota; class Bacteroidia; order Flavobacteriales; family Flavobacteriaceae; genus Flavobacterium. Next base: position 4,057 of record JAYUFL010000117.1, on the reverse strand, counting down.
AACAATTACCGTTTGGTCTTTAACACCTCCAATTTTTGACATTAAGCGTGTTTCTAATTCGTCGAATGAAACAGGTTGTTTATCCAAATAGAATTTTTTATCTTCGGTTATAGATAAACTTATGTATTGTTTGTTAGTTCTATCATTGGTTTTCGACTTAGGCAAAGTCATTTTTATTACGTTTGGATTTGCTAATGTCGAGATAATCAAAAAGAACAAAAGCAAAAAAAACATAATGTCGCTCAAGGAACTTGTGGCGACTTCGGCGTGGAATCTTTTATTTCGTTTTATCATTTGGACGTTGAATTATGTTTACAAATTCTAAAACCTGTTTTTGAATGGTTAACGAAAATGTGTCAATTTTTCCGTTGAATAAATGGTAAGCACTATAAGCGATAATTCCGACAATTAGACCCGAGCCAGAACTAATCATTTTTTCGTACAAACCACCAGAAATGTTTCCAATACTAATGTTTTCGGTAACTGAAATGCTGTAAAATATTTTTATAACTCCTGAAATTGTTCCAATAAAACCCAGAGTTGGCGCAATTCCTGCAATTAAACCCAGAACCCCAAGTTTATGTTCCATTTGTCCAATTTCTATATTGGCTGCACGTTCCATATTAGATTCTATTTCCGAAATTGGTCTTCCAATGGTCAAAATTCCTTCTCGAAGAATATTTCCAGACGCCGAATTGGCTCTTTCAGCATTTGATTTTGCTTGGTCTAAATTTCCTGAATTCAAATTGTCACGTATATCTCGCATCAAATTCGAATCGATTTTTGCCGATTTATGAATGTATAAATACCTTTCGATGATTACATAAAAGGTATAAAATAATAATATCGCTATTGGAATCAAGAAAAAACCGCCTTTAAGGATAAATCCAAGTACCGATATTTCAGTATTTGGAGCAATCTTTTCTATCTGTAATCCATTTGCAGCCACGTTTGCAATAGTATCCGTTTGAAGTTGAATGAAATTAAACATATATTATTGATGATTTTTGAGTAATATTTAATAAAAATATTTCAAATTTGTACCTAAAATATTTTCCATACAATAGTAAACTAAAAAAAACGAAAAATATTTTATTAGAATAAATATTTTATTAAAATGAACTATCAAGAAACTGTAAACTGGGTGTTTAATCAACTACCTATGTATCAAAATATTGGTAAATCGGCTTATAAAGAAGATTTAACCAACACCATTTTATTATCTAATTATCTTGGAAATCCTGAACAAAATTTAAAATATATTCATGTTGCTGGCACCAATGGCAAAGGATCTACTTCGCACATGCTGGCTTCGATTTTGCAAGAATCGGGCTATAAAGTCGGACTATATACATCGCCCCATCTAAAAGATTATCGCGAACGAATTAAAATAAATGGTGAGGAAATTTCTGAGGATTTTGTAGTTGATTTTATTTCAAAGCATAAACTATTTTTCGAAATAAACGAGTTGAGTTTTTTTGAAATGACAGTTGGTTTAGCCTTCGATTATTTTGACAAATCCAATGTTGACATAGCAATTATTGAAGTAGGAATGGGCGGAAGGTTAGATTCTACAAATATAATTACTCCATTAATTTCAGTAATTACTAATATTGGATTAGATCACACGCAATTTCTTGGAACAACCTTAGAATTGATTGCAAAGGAAAAAGCAGGAATTATAAAACAAAATATTCCGGTCGTTATTGGAGAATATATTAATGAAACTAAACCCGTCTTTATCTCTAAAGCAAAAGACTCTAATTCAGAAATTTATTTTGCATCTGATTTGATTAAAGAAGTTTATCCATCAGTATTATTAGGCGATTATCAAGCATCGAATATCAAAACTGTAATTCAAACAATCAATGTTTTAGAATCACAAAAACAATTTAAAATTTCTGAAGAAAACATAAAAAAAGGATTGTTAAATGTCATAAAAAATACAGGATTACACGGTCGTTGGCAACAATTACAAGAAAATCCTTTAGTAATTTGCGATACTGCACACAACAAACACGGATTAAAAATTGTATTGAAACAAATTCAAAAACAGCAATTCGAGCAGTTACATTTTGTTTTTGGTGTTGTAAATGACAAAGATTTGGATTCGATTTTGGGTTTATTTCCAAAAAATGCAACATATTATTTCTGTAAACCAAATATTCCACGTGGTTTAGATGCTAAAATTTTAAAAGAAAAATGCTACACTTTTGGACTTATCGGAGATTTATATGTTTCTGTAGTAGATGCTTATGCAGCCGCATTAGCAAAATCATGTTCAAAAGATATGATTTATATTGGCGGAAGTACATTTGTTGTTTCCGAAATTTTATAAAAATTTAAAAAAATACTTGCAAATATAAAAAAGTAGTGTATATTTGCACTCGCAATAAGGAAGTATTGACTTAAAGCAATGTTAGGGCGATTAGCTCAGCTGGTTCAGAGCACCTCGTTTACACCGAGGGGGTCGGGGGTTCGAACCCCTCATCGCCCACAAAACTTCAACAGAAATGTTGGAGTTTTTTTTTATAAAAACTAGTCGCTAAAATCTTTGCATATAATCAAATGATTTTTGATTTTGATTTAAATTAAAATGCCGAAAAACTTATTTCCGGCATTTTAAAAAATATAATTTGTTAATTGATTACTCCACAATAATTTTTTTCCAAGATTTATCAGTGTCGTTTTGGAGTTCTAATAAATAAATTCCTGTTGCAACTCCTTTTAGATTTACTTCTACATCTTGCGAATTGTCTTTTACATCAATAGTTTTGATGAAATTTCCTGTTTGACCATACACATTTACTTTTGTTAAAGCTGTTTTAGTTTGGATTTTAAACGTTCCATTTGAAGGATTTGGATAAATAGAGGATGCTTTCAGAGAAAAATCTTCTACGCCTAAAGTTGATAAGTTTACCGGTTGAGTAGCGCGGCCAGCGTTGGCTAAGCCTCCATGAGAAGCTAATGTAAATGTGGCACTAGATCCTCTAACCCAAGCGATAAATAAAGTACTTGCAGAATTAGTAAAAACAATATCTTGTGCCTCCCCAGTATTTAAAACCCTAGTTGCTACTAAAGTTCTAATAGTTCCAGAAATAGTATTTGATGTAATAGTCCAATTTTGAATTGGATCTAAGTCGTAAACACCTATTCCGCCAAGACTTCTATCTGTCAAATTTGTTCCGTCAAATGCAACTAAATCACCAACGGTTGCACTTGTCATACCTGATATTGAATTATTTGAAAATGCTAATCCAAACCATCTGTCTGATGGTGCATTTACTGTCAAAGTAACTAAAGTAGCATTCACATCAATTTTAGCAGTGAAGCCTGAAGTAAGTGTTTGCACACCTGTAGAAAATTGTGCAAATACAGATGCACTAACCATCAATAATAATAAAGTAAATTTTTTCATTTTAGTTTGATTTTAATAGATTAATAATTTTTTCATTTCCAGAAAAAGCAGCATATTCAAAAGCGGTTTTTCCTTGTTTGTCTTTGTGTGGTTGATCTGCTTTATTTTTCAAAAGTAGTTCCAATATTTCTATATTTTGAAATTGAACACTATAAATCAAAGCGGTCGTTCCGTTAGCATCCGCAAGGTTGAGGTTGGCTTTTTTTTCGATTAAAAAAGTTGCCATTTCGTTATTTCCTTTCACCACGCTTGCCATTAAAGGCGTTCCCATGTCGCTATTGCTATTGATATTGCTTCCGTTTTCAATCAAGAATTTTGCAACCTCGTTATTTCCTCGATAACAAGCCAAGATCAAAGCAGAGAATCCATCTTTGTTGGTTTCATTGACCACTTTTGGATTCGATTGAACTAGTTGTCTAATCTGCTCAACAGTTCCTTTTCTAGCAATATCAAAAACATCTGATTTTTCTTGTGCTTTTGTAGTTAAGCCAAAACATAAAATCAGTACAATATATAGGTAAAGTTTTTTCATGTTAAATTTTATCAAATATAAGAATAAATTAAATAGAATAACTATAATTTTCGTGTTGAATCGCGTTCGCGCAATTCGGCATCAATAACAATAATTTTTGCAACGCG
>JAYUFL010000116.1:0-4664 GCA_043738745.1 Bacteroidota bacterium | reverse complement strand
TATCAAAGAACTTGTTGGTGCCACAAGATTTTCTGAAGGCAAGTTTGAAATTGCTTCAAAACTATTATTAGAAATGGTATTCAATGAAAAATTAGATGAGTTTTTAACACTGAAAGTTTATCCTTACTTAGATTAATAAAAAACGAATATTAAAATAATTTACACAACTATATAAACAAAAAAGATGAACACAAACGAAAAAATTCAGCAATTAGTTACCGATTGGACAACAAACAAAAGATGGAATAGCGTTGAAAGACCGTACACAGCCGAAAAAGTAATTACACTTCAAGGATCGTATCAAATTCAACATTCGGTTGCAAAACACGGTGCAGAAGTTTTATGGCATAAGTTGAACAATCAAGATTGGGTTGCTGGATTGGGCGCGTTAACAGGAAATCAAGCCATTCAAGAAGTTGAAGCAGGATTAGAGGCTATCTATTTGAGTGGCTGGCAAGTAGCTGCCGATGCCAATTTATCAGGCGAAATGTATCCAGACCAATCCTTATATCCTGCCAATAGTGTTCCTCAAGTTGTAAAACGTATTAATAATGCTTTATTAAGAGCAGATCAGATACAAAGTGTAAACAAAATTGAACATAAAAAAGAATATTTAGTTCCTATTGTTGCCGATGCAGAAGCAGGTTTTGGTGGCAATCTAAACGCTTTCGAATTGATGAAAGGCATGATTGAAGCAGGTGCTGCTGGTGTTCACTTTGAAGATCAACTATCATCAGCAAAAAAATGCGGTCATTTAGGCGGAAAAGTATTAGTGCCAACGCAAGAAGCTATTAACAAACTAGTTGCGGCACGTTTAGCAGCAGATGTTATGGGAGTTTCGACATTAATTATTGCAAGAACCGATGCCGAGGCCGCAAATTTAATTACTAGTGATGTCGATGAAAGAGATAGAAAATTCATTACTGGAGAACGTTCTCCAGAAGGATTTTTCTATGTAAACAATGGTATCGAACAAGGTATTAATCGAGGTTTATCCTATGCTCCTTATGCTGATTTAATTTGGATGGAAACTTCTACTCCAAATATTGCAGAAGCAAGAAAATTTGCAACTGCCATTCATGCGCAATATCCAGGAAAATTGTTAGCTTATAATTGTTCTCCCTCATTTAACTGGGCTTCAAAACTATCCGTAAAGGAAATGGAAACTTTTAGAGAAGATCTTGCAGCAATGGGATACAAATTCCAGTTTATTACATTGGCAGGATTTCATGCTTTGAATACTTCGATGTTTGAACTTTCTTTAGCTTACAAAAAGAAAGGTATGGCTGGTTACTCTGAATTGCAAGAAAAAGAATTTGCGCTTCAAAAAGAAGGGTTTAAAGCAATCAAGCATCAAAATTTTGTAGGAACTACTTATTTTGATGAAGTTCAAAACACAGTTACTATGGGTTTAACATCCACAGTTGCTATGAAAGATTCTACAGAAACAGCACAGTTTTAGTATTTAGTTAATTTTTTTTTGTTATAAAAAGCTCCCAGAAATAGGAGCTTTTTAGTTTAAAATTATTTAAAAAAACTTATCCTTCCATTTTTGCAAAAAGTTCAAACCAACGTTCTTCGCGATCTTCGATTTTATTAATAATGTTTTCGAGTTCTTTTGCTTTGCTAGATATTAGGTCATCAGAAATTTTTCCTTCGGCAAAAAGTTGTTCGATTTTTTGCTTTTCGATTTCTAAATCTTTTATTTCTCGCTCTATTTTTTGATATTCTTTCTGCTCATTAAAAGTCAAATTTCCTATAGGATTACTTTGTTTCCAATCCTTTTTTTCGGTGTTTACCGAATCTAATTTTTTTGGCTCAACCGAATCTTCATAAGCACGAAAATCAGAATAATTTCCAGGAAAATTCTCAATTTGACCTTCGCCACGAAAAATAAACAAATGATCTACAATTTTGTCCATAAAATACCTGTCGTGAGACACTACAAGCAAACATCCAGGATAGTCCAAAAGGAAACTTTCTAGCACATTTAAGGTTACAATATCCAAGTCATTTGTTGGTTCATCGAGAATCAAAAAGTTAGGATTCTGAATCAAAACTGTACATAAATACAAACGTTTTAGTTCTCCACCACTCAGTTTTTCGACATAATCGTGTTGTTTTTTTCTGTCGAATAAAAAGCGTTCCAAAAGTTGCCCAGCCGAAATTAATTTTCCTTTTGCCAGAGGAATAAATTCGCCGTATTCCTTGATAATATCAATAACTTTTTGACCCGGTTTTGGGTTGATCCCACTTTGGGTATAATATCCGATTTTTATGGTTTCGCCAGTAATTACCTTTCCGGAATCGACAGGAATAGTTTGCGTCATTAAGTTCAAAAAAGTCGATTTTCCGGTTCCGTTTTTACCAATAATCCCAATGCGTTCACCACGTTGGAAATCGAAACTAAAATTATCCAAGATAACTTTGTCTTTGAATTTTTTTGAGATTTTATGCAATTCGATAATTTTAGAACCCATTCGTTCCATATTTATTTCGAGTTCGACAGCGTTTTCTTTACGTCGGGATTGTGCTTTTTCTTTGATTTCATAAAAATCGTCTTGGCGCGATTTCGATTTAGTTGTTCTTGCTTTTGGTTGGCGTCGCATCCATTCCAATTCCTTTACAAAAAGGTTTTGCGCCTTGTCCACACTCGAATTTTCGGATGCAATTCGTTCTTCTTTTTTCTCTAAATAATACGAATAATTTCCTTTGTATTGGTAGAGTTTTCCGTTATCTAATTCTATAATTTCATTACAAACGCGTTCCAAGAAAAAACGGTCGTGAGTAACCATAAATAAAGTTATATTTTCTTTTGCAAAATAACTTTCCAGCCACTCAATCATCTCTAAATCAAGATGATTTGTTGGCTCGTCGAGAATTAATAAATCAGGACGATTGATGAGAATTATGGCTAACGAAAGTCGTTTTTTTTGTCCACCAGAAAGATTTTTGACTTTTAGTTTAAAATCTTCTAACTTCAATTTAAACAAAATTTGTTTGTATTGCGTTTCAAAATCCCAAGCATTGTGTCGATCCATCCCGTCGAAAGCCAGTTGGTAAGCATCGGAATCATCTGGGTTTTCCAACGCTTTTTCGTAAGCCTCGATTACTTTTAGAATGGGATTATCGCTTGCAAAAATACTTTCTTCGATAGTTAATTCGTCTTGCAAATTATTGTCTTGCGACAAAAACGCCATGTTTATTCCTTTTCTAAGAACCACATTTCCAGTATCGGGCTCGTCTTCGCCATTAATAATTTTCATGATACAGGTTTTTCCCGAACCATTTTTGGCTATGAAAGCAATTTTTTGGTCTTTATTAATTCCAAACGAAATATCCTTGAACAAGTTACGTTCGCCAAAGGATTTCGAAATATTTTCTACAGATAAGTAATTCACAAGAGTAATTTTTTGCAAAAGTAAGGTTTTTGCTTTTAAGTTTTGAATCTTTAAACGGGTATAAAACAAGTTTATAAAATGATTGTAAACATTATATCCTTATATTTTAAAACATTTATTGAGTCTAACTAATTAAAGATCTATTTTTTTTAGTTCCTTGTAATTAGCATATAGTTTTTTGAGCAAAATGCCGTATAATAACTTGTAAAAAAGCCAGAATATGCCTAAAAATATTGCTGTTACAACAATCATGGTTATCATTGTAATTATCATTATTCGGTTACTATTTTCCATTTTGTGTCTCAAAACAGTAATTTGTGGATTGTAAAAAAAAGCAATTGCAAAACCTAAAATAGAACTCAAAACAATCATTGCTAAATTATACCAAACATAATATTGAACCGTTTTTTTGGTTCTCAAAATATCATTCATCAATTGTTTAGTAGAAACTGTTGTTGTTATTTTTTTGTAATTTTGAAATAAAAAATAAATAAATACCAAAATCACACCGTAACTTACATAAGTCAAAATGTTCGAAAATACTATAAACTCTGGATGTTTTATTTGTTTTAGATAATCATCGGCATTATAACATACATTTAAACAAGTCCACAACAAAAACTCCAAAATACTAATAATCAAAATCCACTTCACAATCGAAGACGATTTTTTTTGCAGCATTCCATAAATATCTTGCTCAGAAACTTGATTAAAATTATCCAATTTCTGCCAATCTTTTTTCAATAAATCCAATTCTTCCATAATATATTTTAAGGATTTAATATTTTTTTCAATTTCCCTTTAATCCTATTCATTTTCACCCGCGCATTCACCTCGGTAATCCCCAAAGTTTCCGAAATTTCCGTATAATCCTTATCTTCCAAATACAAAAAAATCAACGCTTTTTCAATGTCATTCAACTGATAAACCGCCTTGTACATCAACTTCAAACGCTCCTCTTCCTCATAATTGTAATCCTCCTGCGATATAAAAAACTGATGTTTTTCATAATCAACCGTTTGCACCGATCGCGTACTTTTTCGGTACAACGTAATGGCCGTATTTAGCGCCACTCGATAGGCCCAAGTCGAGAATTTACTATCGCCCCGAAACTTCGGGAAAGCCTTCCAGAGCTGGATTGTAATCTCCTGAAACAAGTCCTTGTGCGCATCATCGCCAGCAGTGTACAACCTACAAATTTTGTGGATTATATTCTGATTTGCCTTCAATTGTTGCACAAACGACTGTTCTAAACTACTGCTC
>JAYUFL010000115.1:0-1629 GCA_043738745.1 Bacteroidota bacterium | reverse complement strand
CGGATATGGTGAAATTGGTAGACATGCCAGACTTAGGATCTGGTGCCGCAAGGCGTGTAGGTTCGAGTCCTATTATCCGCACAACAATATAGTCCTATTTATTTGTAAATCAAATAAGTAGGATTTTTTATTTCTGCCCATTCCCCTAAAAACTACCCTGTTTCATAAAGTGTAACTAAAACGAACTTGTTTTAATGGTATTTAATAACAATGATGAGATACTTTAATAACTGTTAATTTAAACTTCTTATGTATAGTTTTGTCTTACATAATAAAATTTTTCAAGTTTTGTATTTACTTTATATTAAGGTCTAGGGGGGAGTTATCAAGTTTGGGCTTTGTTCAGTTGGTCTTGGATATTTTAAAAATTTATCTTGTACATTTCCCCATTACTTTTGAAACTTCAATTTCTTGAGAGTTACCCGTTTTTTCTAGTTCTGAAATGATGTTTTTATAATTTTTATCATCTCTATTTTGAGACATTTTTTTAACGGCTTGAATTTCATTAATCTCAATTTCAAAGGCAACAATTCCTTTTGCTTGTAGCATTGTTCTTTTCGATAGATCTTCGATTCGAACTGGATTTGAAGAATTACTTTCGTACTTATCAACGAGTTTTTTTAAATATTCAATCGATTTTTCATAATTCAAAATCTTAATTTTTCCATAAACATGAACGGCTAAATAGTTCCAAGTTGGTACATTTTCATGATCATACCAAGATGATGAAATATAAGAATGTGCTCCTGAAAAAATAACTAAAACTTCGTTGGTATTCTCAAAACTTTCGCTTTGTGGATTTTCTTTAGAAATGTGTCCTACAACAACTTCTTTTCCAGAATCATTTTTTTCTAGAATCAATGGAATGTGAGTTCCCCAAAGTTTTCCATTGATTTGATTTACTAAAATAGCAAATCCATTTTTATTGATGAAATCAGTTATTTCGGCTTTGTTTTCGTTTTTGTAAATATCTGGAATATACATTTTGTCAGAATTAAATTATCAAATAACATTTACTTCGGCTTCGATTTCGATTCCAAACATTTCAAAAACTGTTTTTTGAACATCTTTCGAAACATTCAAAATTTCTTGCCCAGTTGCGTTTCCATAATTCACTAAAACCAAGGCTTGGTTTTTATGAATTCCAGCATCGCCAAAACGTTTTCCTTTGAAACCTGCTTGTTCAATGAGCCAACCCGCAGGAACTTTAACTTCAGTTTCGGAAATTTCGTAGAATTTCATTTCTGGAAATTTACTATGAATTGGTTCGAAGTTTTTCTTTAATAAAATAGGGTTTTTAAAGAAACTTCCGCTATTTCCTAATTCTTTTGGATCAGGAAGTTTACTCTGTCGAATAGCAATTACTGCATTACTAACATCAATTAAACTAGGTGTTGCGATGTTTTTTTTATCTAACTCGGTTTTAATATCGCCATAGGAAATATTGATTTTATGATTTTTTTTCGTAAGTTTAAAAATCACTGATGTAATAATATATTGATCCTTTATTTCGTTTTTGAAAACACTTTCGCGGTAGCCAAACTTACATTCGCTATTTGTAAAAGTCTTTATTTCTTGATTTTTGATGTTCATGGCATTACAAGAAACAAACGTATCTTTGATTTCGGT
>JAYUFL010000114.1:0-1644 GCA_043738745.1 Bacteroidota bacterium | reverse complement strand
AGCCCTGAAAAAGGGCTTCCCAGTCTGTGGTGGCTGTCAGTGACCGCAACACCGCCACCCGTTCAGCAAAAAAAACCTTTTTACATATTGGAATAAATAGCGGTTTTTTTGCTTCACTTGGGGTGTTTATTGTTGAACCGCATACTAACGCCCTGCGGTTGTTTGCTCATTTTTTTAGAAGATTGCCAAGGAAGATTTTTCTAAAAAACAAGAGTATCGTTTTGGCAATCTTCTAAAAAAATCGAGCGCTAAATGAAACTTTATCCGCCAAGTTGGGTCTTGAATTTAAAGTTTTGGGATTTTTTGCTGATTTATACCGATAAAATAATGAACTTTTTTTTTCAGATGAAAAAAATAAAAAATTCAATTATCTTTGACACAGAAAAAAAGCGTTTTTTGAAAGATTGAGTAGTGATTTTATGAGAGTGAAAGCCTCGGGCGAGGTAAAACGTGAGTAGGCTTGATTGTTAGTGTGCTAAATCATTATGTGCATCAGATGAGTAAACCTAAAACAACAGTTGCTGGTATTTATGGTGCTGGTGGAGAGGGCGATAGTGGTAATCCAGATTTAAAGAAACTTGTTGAGGGAAAAGGCGGTCAAATGTTTTCAAGTTCTTTTGGTACAAATGATGATGAAATTATAGCCTATTTGAAAGCAGGATTTGAAAAAGGAAATTCTCTTGAAATTTATGGACATAGCCGTGGTGGCGCAGCAGCCGTCAGGATTGCCAACAAACTTGGAGCAATGCACATTAATGTTAATCAAATTACACTTTATGATCCAGTAGGTTTTTATGGAGGAGGTAGTTTTAATTTTGACTATCCTAATGTAATGAGTGTAACCAATTATTACCAAAGAAATCCTGTTGATGGCGTAGCGTGGTGGGCAAATAATCCGTTTCAAGGTAGTCCTGTGAGTGGTAGTTTTCAATGGCCTGCAATTAGGAATGTTAATTATACAGGAAATTTATCAATTAATCACATAAACATCACTGATTATGCAATCAAACATCCTTAAGTTAAAAAATATTATTGGTATCTCTTTTTTATTAATATCAATTATATGTTGTAATAAAAATACTAGTCAAGAAAATCGAATTACTATAAAAATAACTTTGATTAATAAAGATAGTAAACAACCAAGAATTAATTCTTTTGACACAATTGAAGTTAGAAAAGAGGGAATTGGTCTTTTAACAAAATCTTTTGATAAAGTTGCTGAATATGTGACAGACTCAACAGGTTCGATTAGAATTGAGGTTAATCGTAATGAAGGATATAAATTTATGCTTAGTAGAAAAGGCTTGTATGGTTCAGAAAATTTTTCTGAGGCATTTACAAAGGAAAAATTAAAAGATGGTCAAGAAGTGAATATAGAAGTTTTTTCTACAGAAAACAGATAATAAAAATAGTATTATTATAAAGAAAGCCGAGCATCGCTCGGCTTTCTTTATTTTACAACATTGCTACATTTTTAGCGAAGAAATCTTTAAACTTCTTTTTTGTAAGCATTGTATCTACTATTTTAAAAACAGTTGTTTTGTCGTCTTCGTCAAGTTGTTGCAAAAGTTGCATTTGTTCGATGGTGCTTTTATCTTCCATCACGACTTCGGTAGGAATACTATTTTCGTTGTAGTTTATAAT
>JAYUFL010000113.1:0-1648 GCA_043738745.1 Bacteroidota bacterium | reverse complement strand
CATCTGCATTAGGTGGGCATATTGATGGATGCACAAGTTGCGGAACGTTACGGATAAGCTATAACAGTTGCCGAAATAGGCATTGCCCAAAATGTCAGGGCAATGAGCGAGAGGCATGGATACAAGCGCGAGAAAAAGAATTACTTCCTGTAGCTTATTTTCATGTTGTATTTACATTGCCATCAGAACTCAATGTGTTTTGTGTGCAGTATCCAAAACTAATGTATGCTAGTTTGTTTGATGCAGCGTGGGATACCATTAATACGTTTTCTAAAGATGAAAAGCATCTTGGCGCTGTTACAGGAATGATTTCAATACTTCACACTTGGGGGCAACAACTTACCTTGCATCCTCATTTGCATTGCATCATACCTGCCGGTGGATTAACTAAACAAGGTAAATGGAAGCATTGCAAAACCAATGGGAATTATTTATTTCCGGTAAAAGCCTTAAGCGTAGTATATCGGGCCAAATACATATCACATCTTCGCAAACAGGTTGCTTTGTTTAATGCGAATAATGAAAAGAAAATTGTTTTACCTAAAGCTATCATTGAATCTTGTTTTAAAAAGCAATGGGTAGTGTATGCTAAAAAACCATTTAGTGGTGCAAATTCTGTGGTTGAATATTTAGGAAGATACACTCATAAAGTAGCAATAAGTAATCATCGAATAACAGAGATCAATAATAGTAACAATTCCATTTCATTTACCTACAAGGATTATAAAGACGGCGCTAAAAAAAAGCTGTTGACTTTAGATGCGATGGAATTTGTAAGACGTTTTAGTTTGCATGTTTTACCTAAAGCATTTGTTCGTATTAGGCATTACGGTATACTCAGTAGTACTTCTAAATTAAAATCGATTAATGAAATAAGGAAACAATTACCGTCAATAAAACAAGCAAAAACAAAGCATCAAACAACACCTTACAATCCCTTGGAGTGCCCTTGTTGTAAAAAAGAAACAATGATACGGTTATTGGATTTTAATCAACGTGGACCTCCAACATACTGGAAAATTCATTCTAAAAAAATATTACAATGCCTTACAAATGCTTAAATTTCACTATCACTAAATAGTGTGGCGAAGCTTTGCCTATTATATAAAAAATAAAAAAATGATTATCTATTTTTTAATACTTTATTGCCAAAAACAAAGTTGATTAAAAAAAAACAAAATTAGAATTGAGTTCTAAAATTAAAATGCGTTAGTTTTTTAAGACGCAAAAACCATAGAAAATTATTGTTTACAAAAAAAGGTTCCGTGCAACCCAGGCTTCGTTGTGCGTTTTCCAAACGCAACGAAGCCTTAGCTGTTAGCAGCAGTTATTACTGATAAATAAGTTCGCTGCTTTTAAACACCTTAGTCCATTTGCTAATAAAGTCAGATGAAAGTTTTTTTTCTTTTACAGCTACAAAGTTTACGTATAAAGTACCATTGCCTTGAATTGCATAAAATAATTGAGATTCAGGTTTAGGGTCGCTTGGAAAACTCGGCGTCTCAATTTTAAATAGCACCCAAATATTCTTTGCTTTGTCGTCACTTTCTATAACGGTCAACTTAGCTTTTGGCGATTCGTTTGTCGAAGATTGTTTATACATTTGAATTACTTGGTCTGTAGATTGTATTTTTACGTTCTTCAAAGA
>JAYUFL010000112.1:0-12977 GCA_043738745.1 Bacteroidota bacterium | reverse complement strand
TCTCTTTAGCGATAAGATTAAATGAATATTTTGGTTAGCACATAAAAGAAAAAACCCCGTAAATCATAAGATTTACGAGGTTTTGATTGCCTTTGTTTAACAACTGGCGGAGAAAGAGGTTATTGAACTTTTTATATAACATTTAAGGTAAATTGCTGATAAACATATATATAATTACATTTTACGAAAATTTTATATCTCAATACTGTTCAATAATCATATTAAATAGTACCTTTGTTTACACCTAAACTTACACCCATTAAAATTTGGTGTCAATTTTAGTACTAAACAAATTATTTATGAAGAGTACATTTAATCTGAAGGAACCAAGTAAAGATTCTGAAACCTCGATAAGATTAGTAGCCTACTTTAAGGAGGAAGGTAAAAAGTTTGTTTACTCAACAGGGGAAATAATTCATCCCTCCGATTGGGATTTTAAAAGCATTCAACCAAAAAACTTAAACGGCAGAACTGCGAAAGCCGAAGTATTGAGAACCATAAAAAGACAATTAGATCGTTATTCTAATTTCTTTATGGAAATAACCAATCGATACAGAAATTCAAATCAAGAAATAACCATTGAAAATATTAGAGAGGAATTTGAAAAAGAGTTTAAAAAAACCAAATCCCAATCAAATAATTTCTTTTCAGTTTACGATATTTTTCTAGAAATGAAAAAAATCGACAGGACAGACGATGCAAACTCTGAATCTACAATCAAACGCTACGAGTACAACAAAACACTTTTAGAACACTATCAAACCTATTCCAAAACTGCACTGCATTTGAATAGGATTGATAAAGCATTTTACAATTCTTACATTTCATATTGCATAACTGTTAAAGAACATTCTACAAATACTTTGAGTAGAAATTTAGGGCTTTTAAAAACATTTCTAAATTGGGCATTTGATAATAATTACACTTATAAAACCGATTTCAAAACTTTTAAAAACATCAAAAAACAAATTACTGATGAAGTTGCTTTGACTATGGAGCAAGTGATTCAAATTTTTGAATATGATTTTAGCCAAAATACTCGATTAGAAAAAGTCAGAGATTTATTTGTTTTTGGTTGTTTTACTGGAATGCGTTTTAGTAATTATTCCATCATCAAAAAAAATGATATTTATAACGGTTTTATCAACGTTAGAGACGTCAAAGATAACAGCAAATCACTATCTATTCCATTAAATGATTATTCGTCTTATATCCTTAAAAAATACGATTTCAAACTTCCAGTAATTACAAATCAAAAATTTAACGATTACATCAAAGAAGTTGTTCAAGCCGTTGGATTAACTGACGATATAAAAAAAACAATGAAACTTGGTCAAGAAATAATAGAAACAATTTCCCCATTATTTGAACGGGTATCAAGTCACACAGCTAGACGAAGCTTCATAACCATTATGAAAAATAAAAAAATACCTGACAAAGTAATTATGGGTTACACAGGACATAAAAGCTTGGAAGTATTCAATCAATATTATAAACCAAATATGGACGAGAAAATTGATTTTATGCAAACTGTTTGGAAAATGGATAAAACTCCACTTAAAAAAGTCGATTAATGATTAAGTATTACAATAAAGTTACAAAAAAAATCTACGATTTACTGACGTTTGACAACGAAGAAAATAATTTATTAGTTGAAGTTATTCTTATTTTACTGGTTTTAGGGATTTTTATTTTTCTGTTTTGGTTTTTTGGGATAGATTTTTTGGAGAACCCGAAAACGAAATCGGGATTTTTTAATTTATTTATTGCTTTAATTTCAGTAGTACTTTTTGTAGTGTCTTCTTATTATTATTTTTTCAAACCCAAACAAAAGAAAATAACAAATAACGAATTAAATATTCAAAATAACAATACTTCAAACTTTATTTTTGATGAAACTTCTTCAGCAGAAACAAATGAATCTAAAATAAATAATAAAGATAAAGTAGAACAAAACATTCCTTTATTTCATACTGAATTGAAAGATAAAATATACAAGACTATAAAAAAAATGAACATAACAACTAAAACAGATATAACAATACTGTTTTTATATATTCAAAAATTTATATTGACACAAAAAATAAGTGATGCAGAATTATTAAGAGAAATCCCTTCAGTTTTTAAATTAAAATTACCTACTCCGTCTTATTTTGGACAAATTAGTAATGAATTGTTTGAGTGGAAAGATAAAGATTCAAAAATAAAAGTAGTAAAAAATATCAATGATAATGCTTCTAATTATGAAAGATTCAACGAAATAAAAATAATATTTGATAGTTTAGAACCAACAAAATAGGTACTTACATATAAAATTTACTTTAGATAACTTTACATAGAGTTATCTAAAGTATTCAGTCCAATAACTTTGCGATGTTAATAATTTTAAATCATTGCAAACATGGAAAATCCATTCGAAAAAATTAGTCAAGAACTATTTGATATAAAAGTTCTTGTAAAAGAAATTCTTCACAAACCTACAGAAGATTTATCAACTAAAGTATATACTTTAAAAGAAGCAGCAGGACTGTTAAAAGTTGATACACAAACAATCAACAACCATATTCTTCGTGGAAACATTAAGTCCAATAGAATTGGACGTAGAATCCTTATTCCTCATAGTCAATTATTTGACGCTCTCAACGAAGTTAAATCTTTAAAATATAAAAGATAAATCATGGAAAACCACCAAAAACAAAAATTCTATGCACTAATATTTGTAATAGCTTTAATATGCATTGGGGAAATTATTATTTTGTTCTGTCAGACATTTTCAATAATAAAATTTATTACTTCTATAACGGGTGGAATAGCAATTCTGTACTATTTATTTCTCATTAGAAAAGTTATTCTAGAAAAATAAAAAAAGCGTAAAACCTCGCCAAAAGTTATTTACGCTTAATGTTTTATAATTGAAGACAATGCAAATTTACGCAAAGTTTTCCATAAAAGTATATTATAATGGAAAATAAAACCGAAGAAAAAAAAGATTTCGTTCCCAATATTTTTGATATAACAGAGAGTTACTTGTCTGAAAGATATGATTTTAGATACAATGAAATTGCATTAGAACTTGAATGTAAACCAAAAAAAGGGACTCAATTTAAGCCAATAAATGAAAACGGACTTTATATTGAGTTGAACAAAAAAGGGATTAAAATCTCGATAAATAATTTGTTGGCAATTCTTCGTTCCGAATACGTTCAAGAGTTTAATCCAATAAAAGACTATTTCCTTGGTTTGCCTATTTGGGACGGACAAAACCATATTCAAAAATTAGCAACTTATGTTTCTACATTTGATAAAAAGCAATTTGAATATCATTTTTTAAAATGGTGTGTTCGCTCCGTAAAATGTGTATTTGAAGATGATTATTTCAATAAACAGGCATTTATTATTGTACAAAAATCTCAATCATCAGGAAAGACAACGTTTTGCCGTTTTATGTGTCCTCCTGCGCTTTCTAATTACATAGCAGAAGACCTTTCGAATGACAAAGATGCTCGAATTTTACTGGCGAAAAATTTCCTTATTAACCTCGACGAACTCGCCGTGCTTTCAAAAAAAGAAATTAATCAGTTAAAGTCCTATTTTTCGAAAACGGTAATCAATGAGCGCTTACCATATGACCGCAAAAATTCGATTCTACCAAGAGTTTGTAGTTTTATAGGAAGTACTAATATGGCTTCATTCTTATCAGACGAAACAGGGTCGGTTCGTTGGTTATGCTTTGAACTTACTGCACCGATAAATTTTGCATACAAAACAGACATTGACATCAACAAAGTATGGGCGCAGGCATATGCGTTGTCAAAATCAAATTTTGATGCCGAATTATCATTTAAAGACGTTCAAGAGAACGAAAAGCGAAACTTAAAATACACAACTTTATCTCCAGAGCAAGAAATAATTAGTAAATATTTTCGAATTCCAGGTCCTGATGAAACCAGTCAACAGTTTATGACATCAAGCGATATAATGCATTATTTGTCAATCAAATATCAAAGGTTGAATCATATTTCTATTGGCAAAGCTATGACATCGCTTGGTTATGAAAAAATCAAGGATAGGGAAAGACAGGTTTATGGATATGTAGTTACAGCATTGTCATTATATCCAACAGATTAAAAATAATAGAAAAAGATGTTTTCTTCTTACCTAGTTACCTAAATCGATGTAAACCTTTGTAAACACAAATGTTTTTCTAGGTAACTTAATATTAAAATCTTCTTACCTAAAGTTACCTATCTTACCTAAAGAGTTAAACGTTACATTATCAGTATTTTATGTTTTTTTTAAGGTAAGATAGGTAAGAAGAAAATAGATGTAAAAACAACTTACCTACCCAGCTATTACTGGGTTAGGTAACTAGGTAAGAAGAAATCGTAAAAAACAAATTAAATTATTTGCTTTTGAAAAAAAAGAAGAAGGAATCAATACTACATAACAAATTAAAAAAATGAAAAATTCATTTATTACAGGACATAAAAGCCTCGAAGTATTCAATCAATATTGTAACATAATAAAAACAACAACTATGAATGTAAAACAAGCCAAAGAGATTAACCTAGAAAGACTACTTCAAAATCTAGGTTGTGAAGCAGTAAAAACCAACGGAGACGATTTATGGTTTTTAAGTCCATTGCGCCAGGAGAACAGTCCAAGTTTTAAAATAAACCGAAAATTGAATAAGTGGTTCGACTTCGGCGAACAAATTGGCGGTAATGTTATAGATTTTGTTATTCAAAAATTTGGTTTTAATGTTTCAGAAGCTTTAGAGTATTTGAAAAAATTTGATGATTTTTCTTTTTTTCAAAAGCAAATTTTTGAAACTACAGACGAAAAAGATAATATAGATAATATCGAAAAAATAATCCCTGTTCAGCATATTGCTTTAATCCAATATTTGAAAAGTAGAGGAATTACAAATTATGAAAAAGTTTCAAATTTAAAAGAAATTCATTATTCCATAAAAGACAAAAAATACTTTGCACTTGGATTTAGAAACGATTCAGGAGGTTTTGAAATTCGTTCAAAATACGCAAAAATTTGTCTAGGAACAAAATACGTTTCTTACATAAAAAACAAGGAATAAATACTCCGAATTTTTGAAGGATTTTTTGATTATTTATCTTTCGCTCAAAAGCAAAAAACAAATGGAAATTCCGATTTTTTGATTCTGAATTCGGTTGCACTTCTTCAAAAAAATATTTCAATTTTGAAAGATTATAAAGCTATAGAGTTGTATTTGGATAATGACGATGCAGGAGACAAATACACCAACATTGTATTAGAAAATTTTGAAAACGTGACCGATTGCAGAGCAATATTTAAAGGATTTAAAGACTATAACGAATGGTTTGCGGTATGTGAGTTGGAGGTTCGATAAACGCAAAAATGATCAAGATGTGCCTTGTTCCGTACAAAATTTGATTTCGCTACGCTACATCAAATTTTATACTTCACAAGTCAAACTTGTTTTGCGCCCGATGGTTGCAAAAGGGAAATTGAAAATTTCCCAAATAACTTTTTTAAAAATATCATGCTAAAAAAAGAACGAATAGAAATAAGATTATCAAAAATTGATAAACTTATTTTGGTAAAAAAAGCTACTAAATCTAATTTAAGTTTATCACAATATGTTTTGTCTTGTGCAATGAATTTAGAAATCAAAAATAGACTTTCTGCAGATGAAATAGAATGCTATCAAACCCTTACAAAATTCGCTGATAATTTCAGACGAATTTCAAATCTTTTTAAACTAGGAGATACTACTGGAGTAAAGGAAACAACAATTGAAACAGCAAAATTAATTCGAGAACATTTATTAAAATTAAAGTAAAATGGTTGGTTTGGCAAAGGCTTGTTCTGGTGGTGGCGCATTGGCAAATTATGTACTCAATGAGAATAAAGGCTATGAATTAGACCGAAATAATCTTTGCGGATTAACACCCAAAGAAAATGTTGAAGAATTTAAAATGATTCAGGATTTGAACCAACGAGCAACAAATAAAACTTTTAGTTTGGTTTTGTCTCCTGATATCAAAGACGGTAAAAATTTAACCAACGACGAATTAAAAGCAATGACACAATTATATTTAACCAAACTAGGAATTGACCCCGAAAAACAACAATACGTTGCTTTTGTGCATACCGAGAAAGAACACAAACACATTCATATTATTGCAAACCGAGTTGAGCCAAACGGAAAATTGATTTCTGACCATCATATTGGAAAACGTGGCCAATGGATAGCGCATGAAATTGCAAAAGAAAGAGGGCTTACATCGGCCAAAGAAAAAATGTTTGAAAACATTAAAAACAACGAGCAAAACAAGGGAAATTTAAAAGAACTAAAATCTGAAATTTTCAAAAAACACCAAGAAGTTTTAAAAAATAATCCTGGCACTTTTTCGAATTATAATAGTGAAATGAAAAAATTAGGTTTGGAAGTTAAACCAACCATAAACAAACAAGGTGAAGTTCAAGGCTTCAGAATCGTTGATTTTGAAACGAAAAGCGATTTTAAAGCTTCGGAAATTAACCGTTCAATGTCAATCGGAAATTTAATCAAGCAAGGTTTGAAAAACGATTTGAACAATCAATTAAATAAACCATTACAACAACAATTCAAGAGACAAAACCTAGGGCAAGAATTGGGGCAAGAAATTAAAAATACCCTTAAACCAAAATCAAGAACTTTCAGTAAAGAGAGAGGCAAATTTACTTTAGGTAAAGAAAAATTGACTTTAAAAGAACGAATTGAATATTCCAAAGTCGAGGACATGATGATTGATAATATTAATATTAAACATCAAGAATATTGGAACGACCAACCAAAATTTGAAGAATTAAAACAACAATTAGAAAATAAAAATTATAATAAAGACAACGAACGATGAGCAAAAACGCAGAAATAATAGCCGAAATAATAAGCGAAGAAGTTAACAAATTTGAAAAATTAGTTACCAAACAATCCGAGCAAACGAAAGAACTGGCTTTAGAAATTTCAAAAGCCGAAAACATGACCATAAAAACAGACCATTTAGAACACGTAATTGCTTCATGGAATTTAATTTTTAAAAACCAAAGGCAACAAATTTTAAAGATTCAAAATTCAAAAAGCCAAAATGTAATTTTTTATCAAATAGCCATCTGCGGGCTAACTGCTGCAGTATTTTTTTTATTAATCTTTAAATTCAAATAATATGGGAGAATGGGGATCATCGCCATCAGAACAGAACATGTTTGTTGGCATACTAATTAAAGTTTTAAAATTTTCTTTAGGCGTTAGTCTTTTTATACAAATGTTGCTTCAAATACATTTAGTTTACTTTGGTATTTTAAATATTTTCATTGACAGTCTTGATTTTGAAATGATGCCCCTAAAAGCGCCATACATTGGGGCTGTTTACAATAATTTTTGTTTTATTGTTTCGGGTATGGTTTTTAAAATGAATGCAATTACAAGCCTTTTAATGACAGTTTTTATTTTGGCTTTATTTTATGTGGCTTACTATCACACTAAAAACAAACGATTTCCGAGGGTTATTATTGGCACTATATTCAATAATTTGATTATTTTAATTTCAATAAGTGCTACTTGTGCAATAGCAAACAATTTTACAAATCAATCAGAAATATTATTTGTGATACTTGGTTTATTATTAATTTGTTATGCTGTTTTTTTATTGTTTTTCAAAAACAGATTTAAATCACTAAAAACGAAATTTTTTGATAAAGTCAAAAATAAAAAGTCCGAGATAGCCAACCAAGACAGTTTTGTATTTGAAACCAAAAGCGGTAAGATAAATCTATTAAATCCGTACCGAGGCATTTATATTCAAGGTGGCGCAGGTTCAGGAAAATCAGCCAGTATTTTTGAACCAATTATAAAACAGATTGGAGAAAAACAATTTGCAGGAATATTGTACGATTTTAAAAGCCCGGAACTAACCAACTTGATTTTTTCGAGTTATGCCAATGGCAACATAAAAGTAAAAAACGTTGATTTTAAAGAAGCTTTATTGTCGGATAGAGTTAATCCTATAAATCCAACTTATTTGAGCAAATCAGTTATCGCAAACGAATATGCGCAGGTAATTTTGAATAATTTATTGCCTGAAAGTATCAAAAAACCTGACTTTTGGATTTCTAATGCAAAAATGATATTGGCTGGAGTAATTTGGTATTTACGAAAAAAACATCCGAAATATTGCACGTTACCGCACGTTATTTCGTTAATATTACATAGTTCTATTGATGTTTTAATTGCTAAAATCTCCGAAGACTATGAAGCAGGCGGAATGGTTGCAAGTTTGCGAGAGTCAATAGAAAGAGGCGCAGACCGAACCGTTGCAGGTATGTTGGCAACACTTCAAAATGCACTTTCAAGTTTAAATTCCCAAGATATTTTTTGGATTCTATCAAGTAACGATGTCGATTTGCATTTGAATAACAAAGAAAATCCAACGTTTTTATGTTTAGGAAACGACAGTACTTTGCCAACAACCTATACACCCGCAATATCTTTGATTATTTCGGTGGCACTGCGCCAAATGAACCAACCCGACCAACAAAAATCGGTTGTTCTATTGGACGAAGCACCAACGGTTTTTATCCCAAATATCGAGCAAATTCCAGCCACAGCAAGAAGTAACAAAATTGCTACTGTTTTCGGAGTTCAAGATATGGCGCAGTTGCAGGACAAATACGGGCAAGACAAAGCACAGGTTATAATATCTAACCTTGGAAATCAGTTCTTTGGCAGAGTTACTAATGGAAAAACCGCAGAAATGGTCTCAAATATATTTGGAAAAGCTGATAAAACCTTTATTTCGAAAACCGAGGGAGATGGAACAAGCGGTCAATTTATACATCTAGGGAGTAATAACAATCAAGGAACTAATGAGAATATTCAAGAGCGAGACCGAGTAAAACCGAATGATTTAATTAATTTATCCCAGGGCGAATTTTACGGAATTATAGCTGAAGGAACACCCAGAGAATTTTTAAAAACACAGTTTAATCGAGTTGAAATTGTAAACACGCATATTAACACCAAAATTCCTGTAACAGAAAAAATAATGGAGGAAAATTATTTTAGAATTATAGAAGAATGCAAAACTATTATTGAGTAAAAAGTCCAAAGAAGTTATTAATTTAAAAAAAAAAGAAATTATGAAAGGTTATTTTGTGTACATGTTTTTAGATGAAAACGAAGAAGTTTTATACATTGGAAGTTCAATCCATTTGATTGCAAGAATTGAAAGTCAACATTTTTTAAGCCAACACGGAAATTTAAGTAAGGATTGTATTTTGGAAACTTATAAAGTATTGTATCATCAAGGTGTATCTGACACTGATATGAAGATAAAAGAAAGATATTTGATAACAACTTTAAGTCCAAAATATAATGATAAAATGAATAAAAATGATAAAATTTCATTTGAAATTCCAAACATTAATTGGAAACTTTACAGTCTTGACATTGAGGGTTTAATCGAAAAAAGAGAAAGTTTAAGTACTAAAAAAAATAAAATTGGTTTAAAAAATTATGAAATTGATTTTTCAAAACAAAGTTTTTTATCCATCAATAGTTTGAATAATTTATGGGTTCTATATGTTTGTTTCTTAGGTCAAACTGAATACTTAAGTGAAGACGCTCCAAATAGAAATACCCGAGGAGGTTATCCCGAAGACCAATTTTATCTAATAAAAATCAATAATGAATTATACATTTTTTGTAGTGAAATATTTCATTTTTTTGGTAAATGGAAGGAACTAAATGATTTAGATAATCAACATTTTTACCCAAACATCAAAGAACTCAGAGAGAAATATGATTTAGATTCATTTATACTTATCAATTCCAAAGAAAAAGCTGGTATATTCTCTAAATACTACTATGAAGATTCTATGGGTGAAACAAAAGCATTATATCCACCTGAGCAACTTTTTATGAAATATGAATTACTAAAAAGCGAGAAGATTATAGATGATTTTTGGATTTTAAGAATAGATTGGGCGATAAAAAATTATAAAAATCGTTACAAAATGAATTGGATGACAATGACTCTTGAATTACAAAATGAGGAATATAAAAACGATTTTGTAGCTAAAATTATGAGGGGTAAAGAAGATTCTAAAGAAGGCAGAATTACTGTTATTAAAACTGAAGATTTATGGAAATAGGTTTACAATCATTTTGTAAGCTAAAAAAGCAGATGAATTATAAATTCAATTAATGAATTAAAATGAATACTTTTGAAAAAAACAAAATATGAGAGTTTTCTGGACGGAACGAGCTGAAGAAACTCATCAGGAAATAATTGATTATATTCAGTCAAAATTTACAACGAAAGAAGTAATTTAGATTGTAAAGGGAGTGTAAAAGTGCAATTGTCAAAGCGCATTTTTACACTTCATTTTTACCAGTACAAAATATTAAAAGGTTTTATTTAGCTACGGTATATTTCCTGAATAAAATTTAATTCAACATAAATTTATACTTTTGAAAAAAATAAATTTGAGTAAGTTAGTTAGCAAAAAAGCAAAAATATAGAATGAAAAAAGAAATTAGAGAATTGGTTGAATATGCATTATTTGATATTGAAAACAAAAATAAAGCCCTAGAAATCGGTATTGTTAACAAAAAACAATCTGAAATAATAAAAGAAAATACTGGAATTGAAACATACGGTTGCAAACGATTCTTAGATACAAGTGCAATCAAACATATATTAAGAAAACATGGTTCGATTAAAACAGAGGAGAAAAGAGGTCAAATAGCAATAAATGTAGATGATTTTGAAAATATACCAACATATATTGCAAATGCTGATTTAATTGAATACGTTGGTAAAAATTTACTCCAGCAAGATGTATTTAAATATACTTCACAACAAAACGGATTAATAATTATTATTGAAAGTGTAGTAATTAATAAGCGTGGAAATAAAATTTATATTGAAACAATGTATAAAAAGAAAAAAAGCAACGACAATAAATTGTAGTTGCTTTTTAAAAAGGGACGATCGTGTGGTAAACCCCATATCGCAACGTCCGTAACGCCTTCCCTAATATTAAACAAATATATAATATATTTTTAATCCAATAATATATTTGGCTTAAATTAACATTAAAATAAAATTTAAAATCAATTAAACTTACACCTCTATTTACACCTAAAAATACAAAACCCTCAAAATCAAATGATTACGAGGGTTTTGCGGAGAAAGAGGGATTTGGATTTCGCTCTCAATACATTGATTATCTGGCATTTAAAAATTTGCTATGCCCCTAATTGTGCCCCTCCTATTTTGATACCGTTTATCACTTGTGAAGACATACAAATTTACAATAAATAATTTGAAAATCCATTAGTAAAGTTCAAAATTTGAACTAGTTATTTGAAAAAATATTTATTCCAAACGGTTAAAAATTTGATGTAATTACTATCAATATTTTAACCAAAAATCAAGTGAGAAACTTGTTCATATTTTAAACCCGCATACAAACAAAATTCATCGATTGTTAGAAACTCGTTTTCGAGTTTATTAAGGTCTTTTTTTACCTTTTGCGATAATCTAATGCTTTGTCTATAACTTTTGCCTGTAATGAGTTGTATATCCTTTGGATAGATACAAACTCGTTTGTTTTCAACTTTCATACTTTATCTATGCCTTTGACTAGGCTTTAAGTAACTTTTGATATTGAATTTATTTATTATTATTTAAATTCAAAAATAATGAAATTTTAAAAGCAAATATACTTCCAAAGTAAAGAATTTCATTCTCAAAAAGTGTGACATTTTTACCTATTTAAGACATTTTTACCATATCGTGACATTTGGAATAGAGGTTCCTTTTTTATTCTGTTAAATTGGCTAAAATTTGTTTCGAAATCAATCGTAAAATGTTGCAACAGAATGATGATTTAGACAATTTATTAATCTAAATTTTAGAAATTATGGCAAGACAGAAAGGCATAATTAAATTGAAAGGTACTGTCGGAGGCATTACCTTTTACAAAACGCAAGACGGACATTTGGCTCGTGAAAAAGGTGGCGTTGATGCCAAACGAATCAAAAATGATCCAGCATTTCAAAGAACTCGTGAAAACGGTTCGGAATTTGGGAGAGCGGGTAATGCTGGTAAAGTGCTGCGGACTTCTATACGAAGTTTACTTTTGAATTCGGCGGATAGCAGAATGGTTAGTCGCTTAACCCAAAGAATGATAAAAGTTATTCAAGCCGATGCGACTAGCATTCGTGGGGAACGCAATGTAATAGATGGCGAAGCCATTTTGTTAGAAGGATTTGAATTCAATATTCGAGGGAAAATCGGAACGAGTTTATTTGCTCCCTATACACCAACGATTGACCGTGTTACAGGACAAATCAAAGTGGTTATTCCACCATTTATTCCATCGAATATGATAGCTGCACCATCAGGAACAACTCATTTTAAAATTATTTCAGCCGGTGCGGAAGTTGATTTTACTGCTGAAACTTTTGTTTCTTTGAATTCCACAAGTGCAATTTTACCTTGGTCATTATTACCAACAGTTGCAATAACTCAAACCAACACGGTAACTCCTGCGAGTACAAAACCTTTGTTTTTGGTTCTTGGAATTGAGTTTTTTCAGCAAGTAAATGGCACAATATACCCTTTGAAAAATGGAGCGTTTAACCCTTTGGCAATTGCTAAAGTGAGCGGATTATAAAATGGTTTTGGTATTGAAAAGAAACTATTTTCCCGAAGGAACACAAGGGATTTTAGAATGGAACGGCAATTATATTTGTTATACCATCGAACTAGCTTGGTTGGAAAACCAAAATCGAATTTCTTGTATTCCTGAAGGAGAATATGTTTTATTGAAGCGGTTTAGTCCAAAATTTCAATGGCACTTGCATTTGCAAAATGTACCAGGAAGAGATTTGATATTAATCCATCCTGCTAATGACGCTAAAAAGG
>JAYUFL010000111.1:0-32828 GCA_043738745.1 Bacteroidota bacterium | reverse complement strand
TTAAATTAGAATGATTTTTCGAAAAAACTTCTAAAACCTCTAATAAAATGGAATTTTCTCTTGCGAAAAATCTTTCGAATGAATATTTATAATCCGATAAATTTTTATCTAAATCGAATGTTTCTAAATCGTTTCTAGAAATGCTACCTATATATACATCGTTTTCAAGAACAGGAAAATGCGAAAAATGAACTTCTTCGAAAAAATCAAGAACTTCTGACACTGGTTCATCAATTTTTAAAGCCTTAAAATCGTTGTTGATGTAATCGGAAAGTAAAGTCATTTAAAATATTTGAATTATGATGCAAAATAATCAATATTAAACAAAAACTGACAAATTTTAGTTTGTATTTTTGTGAACAAATTTAATACAATAAACATCAAAAATTGTTCCAATGACAAAATTAAGTGTAAATATCAATAAAATTGCTACTTTACGCAATGCTCGTGGCGGAAATGTGCCAAATTTATTGCAAGTTGCCACCGATATTCAAAAATTTGGCGCACGAGGAATAACCATTCACCCAAGACCAGACGAGCGACACATTCGCTACCAAGATGCACGAGATTTAAAGGCAATTGTTCACACAGAATATAACATTGAAGGCAATCCGTTAGAAAAATCGTTTATAGATTTAGTTTTGGAATGCAAACCAACGCAAGTAACTTTGGTTCCCGATGCCAATGATAATTTAACATCGAATGCGGGTTGGAACACCATAAAACACAAAGAATTTCTGATTGAAATCGTTCAAGAATTCCAAAAAAATAGCATTCGAACATCGATTTTTGTAGATCCAGTTTTAGAAATGATCGAAGGTGCAAAAATTATTGGAACAAATAGAATTGAATTGTACACAGAAAGTTTTGCGCATCAATATAGTTTAGGAAATAAATCTGCAATAGAGCCATTTACAAAATCGGCAATTTTAGCCAATGAATTAGGAATCGGAGTCAACGCTGGACACGATTTAAGTTTGGACAATATTCAGTTTTTCAAACAAAATATTCCAAATTTACTCGAAGTTTCGATTGGTCACGCATTGATTTCCGAATCTTTGTATTTGGGATTAGACAATGTTGTAAATATGTATTTGAATAAATTAAAATAGCATTTTTTTCTAAATCTGAAATTAAAAATCGTTAATCTACATTCTTAAATCAAAATGTTATATTCAAAAGTAGAAGGCAAAGGTAAACCACTTTTAATACTCCACGGATTTCTTGGAATGTCCGATAATTGGAAAACTTTAACAACCCAATATGCAACCGAAGGTTTCGAGGTACATGCTATTGATTTACGCAATCACGGACGAAGTTTTCATTCTGATGATTTTAGTTATGAAATTATGGTTCAAGATATTTTGGGCTATTGCCAAGTCAAAAACCTTTCGAATATTGACATCATCGGACATTCGATGGGCGGAAAAGTTGCTATGTTGTTTGCAACAACTTATCCAGAAATCGTCAACAAATTAATAATTGCCGATATTGGATCAAAATTTTATCCACAACACCATCAAGAAATTTTAGCGGGATTGAATGCTGTCGATTTTTCGAAAAAACCAAGCCGAACCGAAATTGACGAAATCGTCAAACAATACATTCCTGATTTTGGAACCAGACAATTTCTTTTAAAAAGTTTGTATTGGCAAACTCCAGAACAATTGGCTTTCAGGTTCAATTTGGAAGTTTTTAATACAAAAATTGACGAAATCGGGAAAGCATTGCCTGAAAATAAAATTTTCTCGAAACCGACACTTTTTATTCGTGGCGGAAATTCCGATTATATTCTTGATGAAGATTTAATTGATATTAAAAAGCATTTTTCTTTGGCGATTTTAGAAACAATTCCGAATGTTGGACATTGGTTGCACGCAGAAAACCCAAAAATGTTTTTTGATTTGACTTTGGAATTTTTGAAATAAATAATAAAAAAACCTATGTTTGATTTTGGTTTAACGAAAAATCAAAATCAAAATCAAAATCAAAAACTTTAATACAATCTTATTTTTTATTTCTTTTCCTAAAATTTTCGGGTGTGTCATTGGCTATTTTTTTAAATAAATGATAAAAATTACTATGACTATCAAAACCCAATTCGAATGCAATTTCGTTTATAGGAATTAAAGTATCAGATAATAAGGCTTTCGATTTTTCAATTTTTCTTGAAAGCACGTATTGATAAGGTGTTATACCTAAGTATTTAGAAAAAAGTCTAGTGAAATGGTCTTTTTTCCAAGATGTTAAAAGCGAAAGTTCTTTTAGATCTAATTTTTTTTCTATGTTGGTATTTATGTAATCTACAATTTCTTTTACTTTAAAAGGGATTGGGTCTTTTTCGTTATTTTCAGTTCTATTTGTATCTATATTTTTGTGCGAATAATTATTTAAAACTATCGAAACGGTAGTTACTAAATCTTCGTCTTTAAATGGTTTTACAATATAGCCCTGCGGTCGGGTCATTTTTACTTTATCTAAGGTGTTTTTGTCTGAATAGGAAGTAATATAAATATACGGTATCGTGTCTTTTTTTAGTAAATAATTCCCCAATTCCGTACCTTCTTTGTTTTTATTCAAATTAATATCAATAAGCACCAAATGTGGCGGCGATGCTTCGATATGCTTTATTGCATCTTCGACCGATGTAATATCGATAACGACCTCGTAGTTTTCTTTTTCTAAAACCCGTTTTATGTGCAAAGCGATGACTAACTCGTCTTCGACCACTATTATTTTTGTCTTCATAACTGTGTTAGTTCGTTTTGAAATTGTATCATATAACTTGTTCCAACCGTATTGTCTATTTGTAAAACACCTTTTATTTGCGATACCAGCAACTTGACAAGTTCTAATCCCAAACCATCTTGTTTTTTTTGATTGCTGTTAAACCCAACCCCATCATCAGAAACAGAAAGGGTAAATTCTCCCCGATGCTCTGTAAGTGCAATATCAATGTTTCCGTTGGGTTTGTTTACAAAAGCGTGTTTGTAGGCATTGTTAACCAATTCGTTAATTATTAATCCAATTGGAATGGCGGTTTGAATATCTAAACAAATTTCGTTTACAACAACTTCTAATTGTATATTTTTAGCACTTTTTTGTGAACTAATTATAGACTCTTTTAAATTATTTAAATATTCTTTAAAGCAAATTTTGTCTAAAAATTCATTTTGGTACAAATTTTCGTGAATGAGTAACATAGAGTTAATACGGGCTTCGCTTACAGAAACAAAATCATCAATTGTTAATTCTTTACCATCTATCGATTGAATTTTCAGCAAACTAATAACCATTTGCATATTGTTTTTTACACGATGGTGTATTTCTTTGAGTAGTGTTTCTTTTTCTATAAGTGATTTTTGCGTGAGTAATTTTTCGGCTTCAATTTCTATATTTTTCTTTTTAATAGTCTTATTCGTTTTTACATAAAACAGTACAGATACTAAAGAAATTAAAAGTAAAACGCCAATAAAAGATATAAGATCTTTTTGTTTTCTATTCTCAATTGTTTTGATTATTTGTTGTTTTTGTAAGTTTTTAATATTATAATCTTTTAGGGTAACGTCAAAATCAGTTTGAAGTAAAAAGTTCTTTTCATTATTTATTTGGATATTCCTTTTATTTGTATAATTTATTAATTTTCTATATACAGATAGTGCTTTTTTATAATTCCCAGATGCCTCTTCTAATTTAGATAGATTTGAGTATAATTCTAAATTTTCAAAACTTTTATATAATGAATCGTGAAAAACGAGCGCTTTTTGACTGTAGATTCTTGCTTGTTTTATTTTTTCTTCATTTAAATAAATGTTACTCAATATAATATAATTTTCGATTTTATATTCCGAAATAGTATTTTTTTTATCAATTACTATATCAATATATGGTTTTGCTAAACGGTATTCGTTTAAATAATAATAAGCATTAGCAATGTTGTATAAAATTAAATTATATTGCCAATTCGATGTCATTTTGTTAGCAACAATATATTTGTAATTTCGTAAACTCAGTGAAAGCGCATCTTTATACCTTCCTAATTTGTTGAGGATTAATCCTTTTTTTGCTTCGCCTAAAACCTTATAATTTATTTCAGTATTTTTGATCGACAAATCTATGTATGCCAATCCTTTTTCATTTTGTTCTAGAATGGTGTATTGATCGGATATTCTTTGAAAAAAATGGCTTTTTGAAGTCGATTTTTCTGGAGATAAAAACGGAAGTGCTTTTTTGTAAAAAAATAACGATTTGGCTATTGAATCTTCAAAACTACAACAATCTCCAAGCAATCTATAAAAATCAACATTAATTTCGAAGTTATTGTATTGCAACGCTTTTTTTAAATTTTGTTTCAATACTAATTTGCTCTTTTCGACTTCACTGAGTGAAATATAGTCGTTGGATATTTTTTTTATTGCTAAAAGATAGTGCTCTGTGTCATCATTTTTATTGAACAACGCTGCGGCTTTTTTTGCAAAGGCTAGTGCTTCTTGGTTTTTTTCTTGAAATGCAAAAATATTTGAACAGTTTAAATAATATATGCCATAACCCAACTCATAATGATTTTTTTTTGATAACGCTAAAATTTTTTGATTATAAAATACGGATTTAAATGGACTGCTTTTACCATATTCTAAACATATTTTGTTTAAAATATCTATCTGGTTTACATAAGTCTTTTGATTATTTAACACCACCAATAAACTATCTTTTTGTTTTTCGTTTTGCGAAAAACAAAAAGTACCAAAGGATATAAAATAAAATAAGAAGTAAAATGATTTCATAAAATACTGGATTATTCAATATCTTAGCCAAAATACTAAAAAATTATGTTTGAATAGTTGTCGTCAATAAAAAAATCCAAATTTTTATGTTATGCAATCTATATTTACAAACCTTTTTTTATAAATTTAAAAAAACTGAAAATTTGTTTTTGGTAAGTAGTGTAAAATATTATTTCTTTAAATGGTTAATATATTATTGTTTTTTCTAATTCGTTTCTCTCTTTTATTAAAGTAATAATGACTTGCTTCAGATTATAAACTTGCTGATTGTAGTTGTTGCTGTTATCGATATTAATTATCGTTTTACTAATTTCATTCTGAAGTGTTATTACCTTTTGATGTTCATTTATAAATTGGTTTTTAAACAACGAATTTTTATCAATTGCCGCTTCAATCGTCTTTTTAGATTCGGCTAAATCTGTTAAAAAATGTTTTTTTTGATTAGCCAGCACTAATTCTAATTTTTTAGAGTCTAAACTTGCTTTATAACTAATGCCAATGGCAATGGATGCTAAAACAATGATTATAATTACCATTACTGTAGTTGTTACTGATGTATTTATTATTTTCATACATTTTTTGTTAGTTAATTTTAAAATTAATATTAATAAATGTAAAAACTTACAAATAAATTACTAGCAGAAAAACGACCTAAATTCCTGAAAAACGACTTTTTATTTTATTTTTGTAAGTTTTAAAACCTGTCAGAGTTCTAAACACTAACAGGGTTGGCTCAGCAAACCAAACAAACAGCAAAAATACTAGGGTCGAAAAATAAATTGTAACCTAAAATATTCTCAAAAAGTTGTAACGTAAAAGCCGTTCAAAATTTTTGAACGTCTTTTAGTATTTAAAAAATTTATGAATACAATATAAACAGAATAGTACCAACTATAGAATTACAAATTAAAGTTAATACCAAAGACTACATTTCGTCCTATGTTTGGGATTTCTTGGGATTTTAGTCTAGATAAATGAGCAATATAAGTTTTGTTAAGCAAATTATTGGAGTTTATATTTACATTAAATACTATTTTATAAAATTTAACTTTCCCTCCCAAACCAAGATTCAATAACGTATAATCGTTCGAACTGGTTTCAAAACCGCTTACATTTTTTTGATTTAAAGTAACAGGCACGTTTATTGAAAAAAAGCCATTTTCTAGCCATTTAGCAGTTTTTAACTCTATTCTAATAGTATTATTTATTTTGTTAGCAGGAATTAATGGCAAGAAATTACCATTTTTGAGTTTTCCTGTCACACTTTCAAAACTGGTCTCAAAATGTAACCAATCTAGTGGATGTGGGTGAAAATGTAACCCAATTTCGCCGCCAAATAGTTTAGCATTATTTTGTACATAAGCATAAACGTCTTTTGTGTCTATCACAGTACCATTTTTTACTGAATATATATAATTGTTGATATTGTTATAAAAACCATTTATAAAGAATTCAAAATAATTCGACTTAAATTCTAAATTCAAATCGGATTGAATATTTTGCTCATTTTTTAAATTGTTACTACCAATTTCGTATCGATTAGTTTCTTCGTGAATTCCATTTGAGGTTAATTCCGAAAGATTTGGCGAACGAAATCCAGAGGATAAATTGAATCTAAAAATCAAATTATCATTAAAATTAGTTTTGTAGCCTACCGAAGCATTTATCGCATTAAAAGATTTGTTTATAGGATTGATATAATCAATATCGCCAATATCACCATGACTTTTTGATACTATATTTCGATTGTCAAAACGTAATCCTGCTTGAATTACGTTGGTATTCCAAACGTAATTTGCCGTTCCAAAAACACCAAAATCATTGGTTGTTGCATCTGGAATTAACACATCATCGCCAGAATTGGTATTGGTTTGATTCATACCTTGAATGCCAAAAACAGTTTCTATTTTTCCAAATTTTGGAAAATAATATTTAGCGGTATAACTAGATGTGTTGAGTTTCATGTGCAATCTAGCATTAGGATCATCTTCGTACTCAGCACGATCATTAGCAATATATCCTAAATCGATATCTAGTTTAGAATTTTTAAAAAAGATAACATTATTTGAACTCAACAAATGATTTGAAACATTTTGTAAAGGTCTTTCTAGTTCATATTCTGTGCTTTGATCTGCAATACCTTCTTCGGGAATGCCGAGTTCCAATTTGTTAAAATTGTATCGTAAAGTAGAACTAAATCGTGCATCGCTGTAACCAACGGCAGTTTTAAAATCGGTTTCGGTATATCTAGAGTTGGTTACTCTTCTGCCATCGGGCATTTGATAATCGGCATGAATATCTTTTGCGCCTCTTGCTAAAATTTTCCAATTGTTACCAGAATATTTTATACCTAAATTAGAATTACTTCCTAATGTGTTCGAAAAAACTTTTTGGTTTACATCTAAATTAAACCTTTTTGGGTCTGCAAATTTTTCGGGGTTAAAATAGATTATTCCACCCAAAGCGTCAGAACCATATAGCAATGAAGATGGTCCTTTGATAATTTCTACACTCTCAATTCCTGCTTCATTTAATCCCAAACCGTGCTCTGATCCAAATTGCTGATTTTCAAGCCGAACTCCTTGCGAATAAACCAAAACACGACTGCCACTTAAACCTCGAATGACTGGTTTGCCAATGGATGTTCCGGTAGAAATTTGTGAAATTCCAGGTATAGTTGCCAATCCTTCGATTAATGTACTTGTGCCTTTTTGAGACAATTCGCTCATTGTTCTATGCTCAACTTTCATGACTGTTTGTGATTGAATTTTATTAAATCCAGACGATATAATAACCTCATCCATTACAAATTTTTTTGATTTCAAGGTATCTTTTTCTACTTGCGAAAATCCAAATATAGATATTCCACAAGCAATAGTTGCTAATGTTTTTTTCATTTTTTGTGTAAATGCGAGAAAGAATAAATAACTAAATTAATTTATAATTTCTCTAATTGATTTTTATTTTAAAACGGAATAAAAATTAATTAACACGGTGGTTTGTATTGAAAATTAATGAAATTTGAGGTTTTAGAATTTAAGAAATTATCATTTTCTTGAAGTTTTTTCGATAGAAAATGTAAATTATTTATTCTAACAAATTCATATCTAAACAAAACATGTTTAGAAAACGAATTTAATTTTTTGTTTCCTGGTGTTGGAATTTTAGTTTTATTGAATATTTTTGAAAATGTAATTCGTAACTCACTTTCAAGTTTATCTTTTACAACATTTGCAAAAATTTTTGATTTGAGTTTTTGAATTGAAATAACATCATAAAAATTATTTTTAAATTTAATTTCGTTGCTGTCCGAAAAATTATTCCAGTCGTTTAATGAGAATTCTAAAATTTCAGAATTTTTGATTTTTTCAATAGTGTTTTGGTATCTAACGCATTGTATTTGTTTAAGTAAATCACCCGTAAAAGTCATAATCATTCCAATAAGGTATATTGAAATGATTATGAAAATTATAGGTTTCTTATTTTTTCTAAACACAAATTAAAAATTTAGTTTTTTGCAAGTGTAACACTCAACAATATTATTTTTTAATAATTTTCAAATAATTATACTTGTTTTCTACTTTGTTAAATAAAATCACGAAATACAAACCTTCGGCATATTGCTCCATATTTACTTGCAACAAATTATTATCGGTTTTAAGATATTTTGGTGAGATATATTTTCCGTTTATATCATAAAAACTCAAACTAAAATCATCGGTATTGGTTTTGGTATCTATTGTAAAGTTTCCTTGACTAGGATTCGGATAGGCAACAACTTCTGCAACTGAATTTGCCACAAAATTATTAATTGCCAAAATTTGTTGTGAAGTTAAAGAATAACAAGAATTTGCGATTTGATAATTGCTTCCTGCGCAAGGTGTTGATAATCTTTGGATATATAATTTTTTATCAATGAGTATAAATTTCAGTTTCCCGTTTACATCAGATTCTGAATATACATTTGGAGTATCGTTGTTTAAGACAGACGATGATGTCGTGGCACCGAAATGTTTGTAATTTATAACGTGAATTAAATTTTTACCAAAATCTACATTCAAAAAAACCGATGCATTGGTATTGTTACAACTTGAATTTATGTTAAGATTTACAAATACTCCTGCCTGAATTGTAGATAATGAAGTGAAATCTTGAACAAGATGCGAGTTTGCATCTGTAAATTGGGCTGTAGAAAATGTGTTGCTACAAATAGATGGCTCTAGAGCATTGTCAACTCCATTTTGATTGTCATCTAAGGCAGACCAGCATGAGGGGTTGAGTCTGAAATTTGTTCCTCCGCAAGGATCTATGATTCTTTTAAAATACAATTTTTTGTTGCTAATAAAATAATTTACTTGTGCATTCGTACTTAAAGTACTAGTTACCGAATTGGTTTCGTTTCCTGTTGTAGTCGATGTCACAGTTGATCCAAAATGCTTGTAATCTAAAACATGAATTGCATCTGAATTTAAATTTACAATTGCTTGTAAATTATTGCTTGTATTGTTGCAAGTAGTAAAGGCATTTAGATTTACATAAAAAAGTCCGCTAGTTGCGTTTGCAAAATCTGTCACCAAAACATCACTATTGTTGGTAATCGATGCCGATTGTGGAATTTGATTATTACACTTTTGCAATTCAGCTAAATCTGTGTTGTCTTGACCAATATCAGTGTAAGGTCTCCAACAAGAATTATCTAAAATAATTGTCATATTAGATAAACCGTCATCAGTACAACGGTTACTGATATGATTGAGGTATAAAGAGTTGTTAATTAATGAAAAACCAAGTTGTGCCCAATTAGTCTTCACACTTGTTACGGTGCTTGTGTTGTCTCCCCACATTTCTAAATAGTCACCAGCAATGTTGCTAAAACGAATAATTTTAATTTTATCTGTATCTAAATCGATTAATGCAATTAAACTGCCACTTCTAAAATTATAACAAAGAGTATGAAAATTTAATTTCACTAAAAATTTACCGCTTGTTGCATTATTAAAATTTGTTATTACTCCTTGAGCTGTAACAGGAATATTTGGAACGTTTGTAATATTATTTACACAATCAAATTCGTAAAAATAATCTGAATTTGATGTTAAACAACTTGCCGCATCATAATTTATAGTTACAAAATTATTAATGGTTTTAGTGTCAGATATTCCAGAGCTGTTTGTTACTTTTAATGTGGCGTTGACATTTCCTGGAGATAAAAATTTTACAACTGGATTTTGCGAGCTAGCACTTGTACCGTTTAAATAAACAGGTTTTTTTGAAAATGACCATTCCCAAGTTGCGCCTGTATAATCAAGAATGCTATAATCACTAAATGTAACTTCTTGGTTTACGCATATTTCTTTTACATTTGTAGTGGGTTGTGCAATAGGATTACTTTTTTCATAAAAAGAAATTTCTTGAACCCCCATATGACTAGCAACTCGCAATTTTTCTTTATAATGAGATGCTTTAAAAAACAGATTAAGTCTAGCCGTAATAATCGATAAGTTAGCTGAATAGTCAAGCCAATCCGACATAGTGTTGTTTCTGTAAAAACATTTAGCAATTGATCCTGCCTGACCCATTAAATAAACACCACCATTCGAGCCATATTGGTGTATTATTTGTTTTGATTCAAAACCATTTAGAGTTGTAGTGTTTAAGTTAGTCCAAACTTGACCACCATCAATACTTTTAGAAATTCGTGCATTTGAGTTTCCGTTATCGTTAGTAATCCAAATTTCATTTGCATTGGTTTGCGATACATCAATAAAACAATTACGACCATTAGGTTTTAAGTTAACATTGTTTATTGTCAAATTACAAATTGTCCAGTTCAAACCACCATCTATTGTTTTCCATAAACCATCAGTTTGAGTTAGTACATAAATTACTTTAGAATCTATGCGTGTAGTTTTTACATCCCAAACCAAAGAGTTAAAACTTTTTAAAACTTGACTACTAACTCCGTTGTCATAAGAAATCATAATATTATTTCCTAAACCTGCATAAATAATATTACTGTAAATTGTATTAGATGTTGTATCGCTATTGCGTAATGCTCGATATGCAAGATTATTTTCCATTGTAAAAGTATGTGAGCCAGTTACATTAGTGTTATATTCTACGTCTATTAAACGAAACTTTTTATCTAGTCCATTTGTGGGATTAGGTCCAAAATAAGCCAAAGAGTTGGGTCTACTAAAAATAGCTTTTCCAGTTGCTTCTTCGGCACCACCAAGAAATAAAGTTTTACCATTGTTCCAATTTGGATTAAAAATATCGTTCCCATTGTGGTACTTGCCACCGCCCATTTGATCGGTATTAAAACCTAAATCAAATCCCCAATAATCCAAAGCGTCCAAACCTTTGCTGGTGCTTTTCCAATTATCTGAACTGCTAAAATTATCAGTCGATTGGCTCACGCCACCATCTGTAGCTACGACAACAGTGTTACCAATAAATACAAGATCTTGTATGTCAGGATGTATGTCGTATGTCCCGTAATAACCACCAACGTAGTTAGCAGTCAAACCGCCATCTACTGATTTAGATAAAGTCGATGCACCAACAAAATAAATATTTGTGTCATTAGGAGAAATACCAAACACAAAATCATAAAATCCTTGAGAATACCCAGTATTAATTACTGACAAAGGTGAGAAACTTTCACCAATATCGGTACTTTTAATCAATTCGGTTTTCTCTCCTGTCAAAAAAGCAATAGTTACTAGATTTGGATTTGCGGCAGAAACACCAATTAAAAAACCATCTTTATTGGTTGTTAAAGAATAATTTGTGGGTTTAATAGTCCAAGTTAATCCTCCGTCGGTACTTTTATAAAATACACCTTGATCGTTAATTGCATAGGCAACAGTTGTGCTTCCCGGTTTAAATTCGACATCTTGAAAAATACCAACTATTTTTTGGCTAAATGTTAATCCTGAATCTGTAGATACATAAACACCATTTGTTGTAGCTGCAATTATAGTTGTTCCATTATTAGACCATAAAATTTGATTACAATTTTCATTTAATGACGGTACGGTAGTCCAAGTATTTCCTCCATCAGAACTTAATCTTGCGGGTTTAATTCCAAATATAACTTTATCCGGATTGGTCGGATGAAAAGCAGTGGGTCCACCCCATTGACCAAGGCCACCGTAACCATTTAAATAAGACCAGTTTTCACCTGCATCAACAGTTTTATACAAAGCACCATTTTCTGTGCAAGCCAATCTTGTATTAGTTTGAGAAGGAGCAATACTTAAATAATAAATATTACAGCTTTTAACGGTTTGTTTTCCTTTTTCAATTACTTCTTTAGCACCAATTTGAGACCAATTGTTTACAAGTGCATTTTTTTGGTTTGCAGTACTTATGATTTTTTGATTGTTTTCGGCATCTCTGATGAATTCATTTTTTGTTGGTAATTTAAAATTACCCACTTCATCAATCCACTCGTTGGGCATTACTCGAATAAGGCGCAAAGAAAATCGAACAATAGGCATTTCCGAAATACTTTCTTTAAGTTCTTTTTCGAACTCTTTATCAGCTTCTAGATCGTTCTTAAAATCAGTTTTATTTATTAGCTTTTCTTTTCTGATTTTTTTCTCTTCAAGCATCCAATCGTTAATTTCATTTTCTAGAGTTATTATGTTAATTTGATCTGGATTATCATAAAACACATTTGCCCAGCTTGGAGTTTCGCTCGTTTTACTTGGTAAATCAGAAAAGTTAACGAGTTCTTTGATACTCATTTTGGTTTTTTGTGAGAAACCATTAACTGTCAGTAAAAATGATAATAATAAATAAATTTTAGTTTTCATGGTTCTATTTTTTAATAATTTTTAGGTAATTGTATTTATTATTTAATTTATTATATAAAATCACAAAATATAAACCTTCAGCATACTGTTCCATGTTTACTTGCAATGTATTGATATCTGTTTTTTCGTATTTTGGAGTGATGAACTTACCGTCAATACTGTAAAAACTTAAACTAAAATCGTCTGTATTTGTTTTGGTATCGATGATAAATTGTCCAGTTGTAGGATTTGGATATGCAATTATTGTCGTATTGGATTTGGATATAAAATTATCGATGGCTAATACTTGATCTGCAGTCAATGAATAGCAAGAATTTGTAACTTGATACGTACTACCTGCACAAGGCGTTGAGGTTCGTTGCACATACAATTTAGTATCAATCAAAAGAAATTTTAATTTTCCGTTTACGACAGCTTCTGAATACACATTTGGAGTATCATTGTTTAAAACTGTAGATGAACTTGTTGCACCAAAATGTCTGTAACTGATAATGTGTATTAAATTTTTACCAAAATCTATACTCAAATAAACTGTTGCTGTTGTACTATTACAACTATTACTAATATTTAGGTTAACAAATACACCTGTTTGTGCTGCTGCAATTGATGAGAAATCTTGAACGAGATGTGTATCTGCATCCGTTATTGTAGTTGTGGCAAGTGGATTGTTACAATTGGAAGGTTGCAGTGTGTTGTCAATTCCATTTTGGTCATCATCCATTGATGACAAGCACGACGGATTGAGTCTGAAATTGGTGCCACCGCAAGGATCTAAAATTCTCTTAATATATAATTTTTTATTGTTGATAAAATAGTTTACCTGCGCTGCTGAAGTAAGTGTGCTGGTTACGGAACTGGTTTCGTTTCCTGATACACTAGAGGATGTAGAGGATCCAAAATGTTTGTAATCTAGTACATGAATCACACCTAAATTCAAATTTGCAATGGCTTTTAAGTTATTGCTTGTGTTGTTGCAAGAAGTAAAGGTATTGAGATTTATATAATAAAGACCGCTTGTTGCATTTGCAAAATTTGTTACCAATATATCGCTATTGTTGGTAACCGATGCCGATTGAGGAATTGCAATATCACATTTTTGCATTTCGCTAGAATCCCCATTATCTAAACCAATATCAGTATAAAGCCTCCAACAAGAGTTGTCAAAAATTATAGGAATATTAGTTTGACCACTGTCATCAGTACAACGATTACTAATATGGTTAAAGTATAAAGCATTATTGATTAATGAAAAACCAATTTGTGCCCAATTTGTTTTGACACTAGTTACAGTACTGGTGTTGTCACCAAACAACTCTAAATTGTCACCTGCAATATTTTTGAAACGAATAACTTTAATTTTATCTGTATCTAAATCTACTAAAGCAATTAAACTACCACTCCAAGTGCCATAGCAATTTAGATGAAAATTAATTTTCACTAAAAATCTTCCAGTATTCGCATTGTTAAAATTTGTAATTAATCCTTGACCAAAAACTGGAACGCTTGGAACGCTTGGAAGGTTATTAATACAATCAATTTGGGGGTAATAATCCGTATTTAACTTTAAACAACTTACGGAATCATAATTTACATTTACAAAATTAGTTATTGTTTTAGTATCTGATATTCCTGAACTATTCGTTATCTTTAAAGTAACATCTACACCTCCTTGTGACAGGAATTTTACAACTGGATTTTGCGAGTTAGCACTTGTACCATTTAAATAAACTGGTATTTTTGAAAACGACCATTCCCAAGTAGCGCCTGTATAATCAAGAATGCTATAATCGTTAAATGTTACTTCTTGGTTTACGCAAATTTCTTTTACGTTAGTAGTTGGCTGCGCAATAGGAGCACTCTTTTCATAAAAAGTAACTTCTTGAACTCCCATAGATCCTGCAACCCTCAATTTTTCTTTGTAGTAGGACGCTTTTAAAAATGTTTCGAGTCTTGCGGTAGGAATCATTAAATTGGCTGAATAGTCAACCCAGTCTGGCATGGTGTTATTTTTATAAAAACATTTGGCTATTTTGTTGGTTTGTCCCATTAGGTAAACCCCACCATTTGAACCATATTGGTGGACTATTTGTTTAATTTCACAATTATTTAAAATTGGTGTGTACAAATTTGTCCAAACTTGACCGCCATCAGTACTTTTAAATATATGGGATGAACTCTGCATTAGCCAAATCTCATTACTATTGGTTTGTGATACATCTATATAACAATAAAGTCCGTCGGGTGTAAAATTTTGATTATTTAGCGTCATATTGCAAATTGTCCAATTGATGCCACCGTCAATGGTTTTCCACAAACCATCTGTTTGAGTTAGTGCATAAATAACATTTGCATCTGCACGAGTAGTTTTTACATCCCAAACAAGAGAGTTAAAACTTTTTAAAACTTGGTTATTAACACCATTATCATAAGAAATCATAACATTGTTGTCTAAGCCTGCATATATAATATTACTGTAAATAGTATTAGATGTAGTGTCGCTATTTCTCAACCCGTGATTTCTTCCATTATTTGCTAAAGTATAGGTATACGAACCAGTAACAGTAGGATTATACTCTACATCAATTAACCTAAATTTTTTGTCTAAACCATTTGTAGCATTTGGCCCGTAATATGCCAAAGAGTTTGGTCTGCTAAAAATGGCTTTTCCCGTTGCTTCTTCTGCGCCCCCAATGGATATTGATTTTCCATTGCCCCAATTCGGATTAAAAATATCATTTCCATTATGGTATTTTCCACCGCCCATTTGGTCAGTATTAAAACCGAGATCAAAACCCCAATAATCTAATGCATCCAGTCCTTTGCTAGTACTATGCCAATTAGCAGCACTACTAAAATTATCTGTACTTTCGCTCACACCACCATCGGTAGCTACAACAACTGTATTGCCAAAAATCACAAGATCTTGAATGTCCGGGTGAATATGAAATGGTCCTGTATAACCGCCAACAGCAGAAAAAGTCAAACCGCCATCGACCGATTTAAAAAAGGAAGTTACTCCCATAAAATAGATATTGGTGTCTAAAGGAGAAATTGCAAATACAAAATCATACCACTCTTGCGAATAACCAATGTTAATAATTGAAAGTGGAGCAAAACTTTCGCCACTATCGGTGCTTTTTATCAACTCGGTTTTGTCTCCTGATAAAAAAGCTATAGTCACAAGGTTTGGATTTGCAGCTGATACACCTATTAAATATCCTGGATCACCAGGTGTGGGCAAGGTAAAATTTGTGGTTTTTATCACCCAAGTTAAACCTCCATCGCTACTTTTATAAAAAACACCCTGCTTATTTATGGCATATACAATTGATGAATTGCCCGGCTGAAACTCTACATCCCTAAAAATACCAGTTTGCTTTTGGTTAAATGTTTGTCCAGCATCTAAAGAAACATAAATGCCATTTTGTGTTGCTGCAATAATCGTTGAACCGTTTGTAGACCATAAAATTTTCTCACAATTTTGAGCAAATTGAGTAATAGTCCATGTTAAACCTCCATCTGAACTCAATCTTGCAGGCTGACTAGCGAGTAAAATCTTATTTGGATCTGTAGGGTGAAAAGCACTAGGTGCACTCCACCAATCCCAAACAATACCACCATACCCATTTAGATAGGTCCAATTTGCGCCAGCGTCGACTGTTTTGTACAACGCCCCATTTTCTGTGCACGCCAATCTAATATTTGTAGCTGATGGAGCAACACTTATATAATAAACATTTGTGTTTTGAACATTTCTTGAACCGTCGCCATTCCCTTCGACAACTTCCTTAGGGCCTATTTGAGACCAGTTATTGGTTAAAACACTTTTTTGATTGCTTTTATTATCATTTTTTGATGCAATAATAGCCTCTTTAAAGAACTCGTCTTTAGTAGGTAAATCTAGGTTTCCTATTTCATCAACCCATTCGCTTGGTAAAGTTCTTATAAAATGCAAAGTAAATCTAACAATTGGAATTTCAGATATACCTTCTTTGAGTTCATTTTCAAACTCTTTGTTAGTTTCTTGTTGAATAACTTTATTGGACGCTTTATCTAAATTTTCTTTTCTTTCTTTTTGCTCTCTAATAACCCAATCATAAAAATCTTTTTTTAAAGTTTTGATATTGATTAGATCAGGATTGTTATAGAATTGATTTGCCCATCTTGGCGTGTTGCTCGTTTTGCTTGGCAAATCAGAAAAGTTAACGAGGTCTTTGATACTCATTTTGGTTTCTTGAGAGAATCCCAATTGAAACAGTAATATGGCGATGATTAATTTAAGTTTCATGATCTATTTTTTTGGTTGATTAGATGTAATTGTAAACTGATGATTGGTCTAAATTTGATGTTTTTTATATTTTATATTTTTAAGACTTTGAAATGAACTTCCATTTCGGCAAATTTTAATTTAACAAAATAAGTTCCGGTTGCATATTTTGAAGTATCTATATCTATTTTAGTATCATTCAATTGACTGTCATATAATAGTTGTCCCGTCACATTATAAATTGTTACATTTTGTATAGTTACATTCGAAACTATTGAAAGTAGGTTACTAGTAGGATTTGGAGAATAACTAAAATCGATAGTTCCAATTGAACAAGATATGGTTGCTACATAACCTGCTTTAACATTATTTTCATTAGACTCAAAGTTCAAAGTCAAAGACCCGTCGATTGCGGTTGAGGTAATAGATTTTGGAATGGTATCGCCAGTCAATCCTGAACCTGTTAGTTCTTTGAAAGTTGCATCAGAACCATTATAAATATGTAAATAATCCTTATTTAGTTCCAAATCAAATCCAGTAAATGTAATTTTTGCTTTGGTAGTAGCGTCACCAGGAATAATTGTTCTGGTAATATTTTCGTTGTTTGTATAATTTGCAGTTGATCCACCTGAATCAGTTACTTGTATTCCTGTGCAAAAATCGCCGCTAGTTACAAACATTGATTTTGTATCTAATAATCCCTCAGAACAAGCGTTTTTTAGTAGAATCTTATAATAGGTATTAGGCAAAAGCCCCGTGATAGTTTGAGGATTAGTAGTGAGTGTTATCCAATTACCCGAGGTTTCACTAACAGGAAAAATAGAAATTTTTGATGAA
Organism: Bacteroidota bacterium; assembly: GCA_043738745.1. Lineage (GTDB taxonomy): Bacteria > Bacteroidota > Bacteroidia > Flavobacteriales > Flavobacteriaceae > Flavobacterium. The sequence goes on along the minus strand of JAYUFL010000111.1, from coordinate 15,117 downwards.
ATTGTATTTGCTTCTTCAGTCCAACTTAAGGTTGCGGTTGTGCTGGTAATATTTGATATGCTTGCAGTTGTAATTTTATTAAAACAAGTGTTTATACAAGTTGAACCTAAACATGGTCTGCTTTCAATATGATCTATAGCGCGCTGTTTGGGTTGAGGGCCAAAACCATTCGCTAAATTGATACCTACATCTACTAATTCGCAATAACTCATAAATGTACCTTTTTGCGCTCTAGGAATTATACCAGGCGGAACATAGCACGAAAATCCCTCCGAGCCTGAATTGTACCATGTTGCTATAGATGGGCAATTGTCTATAGGAGTATTGTTTCCATTCCAAGCACAAGCGTGGGTGTGCGCTAAGCTAAGAGTGTGTCCAAATTCATGAGCCATAAGCCCAATTGTATAAGAATAAACAGGAATAGCGTTATAATCAAAATATAAATTGCAGTAGGAATGATTATTATTACAATTTCCCAAACCAACAACGGCTATTCCACCCAAATCACCATCTTTTAGACCCACTTGCATTCCCATATTGGCATCAAAATTTGGTCTTACTTTTTCAAATTTATCAAGATAAGCTGTAGAATCTGCTCCAATGCCCTGATATGGATCTTGAGTTGTCCAAATAAATAATGACTTAAAAGCAATTGAAATACCATCATTAGTATACAAGGTTTGAAGACTATTAAATGCAGCACTCATCCAATTCGTCGTGGTATTTGTATTGCTTCCATTGGCTAAATAAAAATCATAATCCATTTCATAATAGATGGTTACGCATTTTGTCGTAACCGTACTTTTTTGGCTTGAGATAGTATTGTTTTCTTGAATTTTACTTGTATCAGTTGTTACATTACATTTAAAATATTTGGGCATTTTCAGATTTTTATCTGTATAGATAATATAATCTTCACTATTATTTGGTTTTTGAAGTTTTCCAATGGCTAAATTGTTTAACTCTGAACTAGAAATAATTCCAGAAAACTCATCTTTAAAAAAACTAAATGAAGCAACAGAATTCATATCGTCTTTTACAATACCACGATAATAAACGCCTTTTTGGTAGTTTATATTTTTTTCTTTATCCGTATCAACATGAAATCCATCTGCAAAAATATTGACTTGATACAATTGGACTTTAATTGTTTCTCCTTGGTACGGAATTTCAATTTCAATGTTTTGATATTGGTTCGCAACAATTTTGTTAACTTGTTCAAGATTTATCTTGGCTAAAGTTGACTCGTTGACTATTTTCAAAACATCAACACCTACTTTGTTATCAGAGGATTGAAACGTTGAAATAGTTTCGAACTTAGTATTTTTGGCAACAAGTTCGGCTACTCTTTTTGGAATTTCTTGAGAAAAACTAATGAATCCAGAGAAAATTAACATGGAGATTGATAGTACCTTTTTCATTTTAGCGTTTTTTACAAAATTTACTTTTAAAAAATATTTAATTAGATAAAAAACGACCTAAATTCCTAAAAAACGACTTTTTGTTTAAAAAAATCTTAATTTTTAACTCTTTCAGCGTTTTAAAACGCTGAAAGAGTTGTTGTGTATACTTGTCATCTATTAAGAGTAAAATTATTTCGTAATAAAATTTTATTTTTATAAAAAATTATTACATCTTCGTAATAAAATAATTATTTTTATAAAAATTATTACAACATGAAAACAACGCAATTACTTCGAGATAAGTTAGGGCTTACTCAAGAAAACATGGCGCATTATTTAAAAATAACACTAAGTCAACTTGCTTTATACGAAACAGGTAGGCGTGACTTACCAACGGTTGCGCTTGTTAAAACTGCCGAAATTTTTTTGTTTACATCACAAAAAGATGCTCTAATTGATGAGTCATTGCTAAAACAACAAGAATTGAAAACAAATGAAATATTAAATTTACATACCAAAGAATTGGAATACAAACAAATGAAAGAACAGCGCTTGCTTGAAAAAATTCAGAAAAAATACAACCAAAGTGTCGAACTCTTCTTACTCGCAAAACATTTGCAAACTAGCAACAAGGAACAAAGCACTAAATTTCTGCAACTTGCCAGCATTGGCATCGAAAAATATGGTGTGGCTCAACAGACCATGCAAATAGTAAAACTAGAAAGTATAAATAGTCAGTTGAGATATATAGTTGATTTAAAAAAAATCAAACCACAAGCCATTCGTGATTTTCGAACGGCTTGTGGTTTAGGGTATATAGAAAAATGAAAAGACTAAATAAGATAAAAGAAATTATTCAATAATTAATTTTTTAGAAATTTCAAAGTCTAATGATAAATTAGGAGTCATCCTATCAAATAGTAATCAGTACACAATGTTATATAACATAACCAAAATTTATAAAAACTAACTTTCCATATAAGCCTCAATTGGCGCACAACTACAAACTAAATTTCTATCGCCATAAGCCTCATCTGCACGACGAACAGTTGGCCAAAATTTATTATCCGATATATAATCTAACGGAAATGCTGCTTGCTCACGTGTGTAAGGATAAATCCAATTATCTGTTGTAACCATCATTAATGTATGTGGCGCATTTTTTAGAACATTGTTTTTATCTTCCATTGTTGCCACTTCAATTTCTTTACGAATAGAAATCATGGCATCACAAAAACGGTCTAATTCGGCAAGATCTTCACTTTCAGTTGGTTCAATCATCATGGTTCCTGCTACAGGAAACGAAACGGTTGGCGCATGAAAACCATAATCCATTAGTCGTTTGGCAATATCGGTAACTTCAATTCCTTTTTCTTTAAATGGGCGGCATTCAATAATCATTTCGTGAGCCGCGCGACCCATTTCTCCAGAATATAAGGTATCAAAATGACCGTTTAATCTTTCTTTGATATAATTGGCATTCAAAATTGCATATTTTGTAGCATTGGTCAAACCTTCAGATCCTAACATACAAATATATCCATAAGAAATCAAACAAGCCAAAGCTGAACCCCAAGGTGCAGCCGAAATCGCTGTAATTGCTGATGTTCCACCAGTTTGAATAATAGGATTTGTTGGTAAAAACGGCACTAATTGTGGTGCAACGCAAATGGGTCCAACTCCTGGTCCACCGCCACCATGAGGAATTGCGAATGTTTTATGTAAATTCAAGTGACAAACGTCAGCGCCAATTGTTGCTGGATTGGTCAATCCAACTTGGGCATTCATATTCGCCCCGTCCATATAAACTTGACCGCCGTTATCGTGAATTAATTGTGTGATTTCTTTTATCGCACTTTCAAAAACGCCGTGAGTTGATGGATAAGTTACCATCAAACAAGATAAATTGGCGGAATGTAGCAATGCTTTTTCACGCAAATCATCCACATCAATATTTCCGTTTTCTAATGTTTTGGTAACCACAACTTGCATTCCAGCCATTGCTGCCGAAGCAGGATTAGTTCCGTGTGCCGATGATGGAATCAAAGCAATATTTCGGTGATAATCGCCACGCGATTGGTGATACGCACGAATAACCATAAGCCCAGCATATTCGCCTTGTGCACCTGAATTAGGTTGCAAAGTTGTGCCTGCAAAACCAGTAACAACGTTTAATTGTTGTTCTAGTTTAGTTAGCATTTCCATATATCCTTGTGCTTGATCAAGCGGTGCAAATGGGTGAATGTTGTTCCATTGTGCGGTGCTTAAAGGCAACATTTCTGAAGCAGCATTTAATTTCATGGTGCATGAACCTAGCGAAATCATAGAATGGTTTAACGCCAAATCTTTGCGTTCCAGCATTTTTATATAACGCATCAAAGCGGATTCTGAATGGTATTTATTAAAAACATCGTGCTTTAAAAAAGTTGATGTTCTTTCTAAATTTTTTGGAAATTGATTTACATAAAGTAATTCTGAAATTGTTGTGGCTTGTTTGTCATTCGCTTGAGCAAAAATAGAAACAATTGTATTCAAATCATTAATTGAAGTTGTTTCGTTTAATGAAATAGAAACGGTATTTTCATCGATATAATAAAAATTAACTTCATGTTTTTCGGCAATTTCTTTTACTTTTTTAGCATTGGTTTTAATAACAATCGTATCAAAATAAGCCGAATTGGTTTGGTATAAACCTAATTTCTCTAACTCGTTTGCCAAAGTTGCCGTAGTTGCGTGCAATTTATCAGCAATATATTGCAAACCTTTTGGGCCATGATAAACAGCATACATTCCCGCCATTACTGACAATAAAACTTGTGCTGTACAAATATTTGAGGTTGCTTTATCGCGTTTAATATGTTGTTCACGAGTTTGTAATGCCATTCTTAACGCACGATTTCCGTCAGTATCGACAGTTACGCCAATAATTCGTCCAGGCATGGAGCGTTTGTATTCATCTTTTGTAGCAAAATAAGCAGCGTGTGGACCACCATAACCTAACGGAATTCCGAAACGTTGTGTTGTTCCTAAAACAACATCGGCACCCATTTCGCCTGGAGGCGTTAGTTTTACTAAACTTAAAATATCGGCTGCAACAGCCACTTTTATTTCAGCAATTTTTGCTTTTGATATAAATCCTGCGTAATCGTGAACTTGTCCGAATTTGCCTGGATATTGTAAAATTGCACCATAAAAATCATTCGAGAAATCGAAAGTTTCGTGGTTTCCAACAACCAATTCTACTCCAATAGGAGTAGAGCGGGTTTGTAAAACCGACAAAGTTTGCGGCAAAATTTCTTCAGAAACGAAGAATTTGCAAACATTATTTTTCTTTTGGTCGCGAGAACGAACGTCAAAAAGTAACGCCATGGCTTCGGCAGCAGCGGTTCCTTCGTCAAGAAGTGAAGCATTTGCAATTTCCATTCCAGATAATTCGATAACTGTGGTTTGAAAATTTAAAATTGCTTCTAAACGACCTTGTGCAATTTCGGCTTGATAAGGTGTGTAAGCCGTGTACCAACCCGGATTTTCGAGAATATTTCTCTGAATTACGGCAGGAACAATCGCTTGATTGTAACCGAGACCTATATAAGATTGAAAAACTTTATTTTTATTTCCAAGTTCCGCAATGTGTTTTGAGAACTCATATTCGGTCATTGCTGGTTCTAAATCTAAATCAGATTTTAGTCGAATGTCAGCGGGAATGGTTTCAAAAATCAGTTGATCAAGCGTTTCAGCACCAATGGTTTTAAGCATGTGAGGCAAATCGTTTTCTCTTGGACCAATGTGACGTAAAGCAAAAGCATCTGTTTTCATAATATATAAGGAATGTTGTGTTGTAAAATTTGATTGCAAAAATAAATATTAATCTGCTAATAAACGGTGTTTTAAAGTTCAATTTTTATTGATTTTTCAACTAAATTGCATTCTTATTAACAGTTTGATTATTTTTGTTTAATGAAGTTTTATAAACAACTGCTCGATTTTTATATTAATACAAGCATTCACGTTGCGGTTGCTGTTTTTTCTTTGGTTCAAATAACCAAATTATCATTAAACATTTCTACAAATATAAATTTGGATTATTTTATTTTTTTTGGAACAATTTTGGGTTACAATTTCTTGAAATATTCACAAGTCTTTTGGAATCGAATTTTTACTTTCAATAAAAATTTTGGAATTATTTTGGTTAGTTCGATTGCAGTTTTTGGAATGCTTTTTTACTTTTTTGAGTTAGAAAAGAATATTCAATTGGCTTTTTTGAAAATTGGATTTGTAGTTTTAATCTATCCTTTTTTGCGAAAATATGGTTTCCTAAAAATGTTTGTTGTTGCTTTTTGTGTTACTTACATCACGGTTTTTATTCCTGAAATAAATTATGAACTGAATTTGATTTATTTTTTTCAAAGATTTTTGATTGTAATTTGTCTGTTAATTCCTTTAGAAATTTGCGATTTAGAAATGGATTCGAAAACATTAATAACATTGCCAAAAATCATTGGAATTCGTAATTTGAAGATTTTTGGATATTGTTTGCTGGTAGTTTTTTGCGTTTTGAAATTTGAAATTGATATAATTATTGCAATTGTCATTGCCATTTTTATCTTTTTTTCTGATGACAATCGTTCTAAATATTACACAAATTTTTGGGTGGAAAGTATTCCTATTGTTTGGTGGATATTAGTTTTGATTTTCCGATAATTCTTTCAAAACCTTGTTTCGTACTAACAAAAAATTGGTCAAATGTTTTTTTAAGAATAAATAATCAAATAGTTGTCCGAAAATACCAAACCGCGTTTTATAAAATATAAATAACCATATTGATCATAAGGTCACAAAATTGTATTTTTATATAAAAACACTAATATACAAATGATTGAATGATGGTTTTGGATTAGTTATCGGCAAAATTGCAAGTAATTTATTCTTCGAATCTAACTTTTTTACAAAAAAACTAGACTTTAAACTTCAATGGCAAATGCACTACTTTTTTCGTTTCGAAGAATTCATTAGCAAAAAAATCTGAAATATTATATTCCGTTGCTTTTGGGAACAGTATCAACTCCTCGGTTAAATCACCACCTTTTAGGTATAGAATCCCGTTTTTAAGTTCGTGTTTGCTGTTTTTTTTGATTTTATTTTTTATCCAAGAAACAAAATCGGGCATATTAGTTACGGCTCTACTCACAATAAAATCGAAATCACCTTTTACGTTTTCGGCTCGAAGTTGTTCGGCTTTTATATTTTTGAGTTCCAATGCTTCTGCAACTGCTTTTACTACATTTATTTTTTTTAGGATAATATCGATTAAATAAAAACGAGTTTCGGGAAACATGATTGCCAAAGGAATTCCTGGAAAACCACCACCAGTTCCTACATCTAAAACATAAGTTTCTGGTTCGAATTTTTGAATTTTTGCAATCGCTAACGAATGTAGTACGTGTTTTGTATATAATTGGTTAATATCTTTTCTCGAAATTACATTTATTTTCGAATTCCAATCATTATACAATGCTTCTAGTTTTTCGAATTGTGCGATTTGAACAGCAGTTAAATCAGGAAATTGCTTAAGGATTTCTTCCATTTTATAAATTTTTAACAAATGTAATACTTTACAATCGAAATATTTATCAGAAATTTGGCAGAGAAATTTAATTATAAGTTAACTTTGCAATATATTAAATAACAAATATGAATACTTCCCAACCTACTTTTGCCAAACAAGATAATATGAAGTTCTTTAGAACTTTAAATTCTCGAGTGAATAATTATTTTAAAGAAAATAATATTAAGAAAACTGGAAACTGGAAATTAGACCTGAAAACAATTATTTTGTTTACACTTTTTACAGCCCCATACATTATAATAGTATCAACACCAGAAATTAATTTTGGATTGTACATTTTACTTTCGTTTATAATCGGAATCGGAATGGCCGGAATTGGGATGAATGTGATGCACGACGGAAACCACGGTTCGTATTCGAACAAAACATGGGTAAACAAAATAATGGGAGGAAGCATTTATATTCTTGCCGGGAATGTTTACAACTGGCAAGTTCAACACAATGTTTTGCATCATACCTACACCAACATTCCTGGTCATGATGAAGATCTTGATGCTGGACGTGTAATTAGATTTACAAAAGAAGCAAAATGGGAAAGATTTCATGCTTTTCAGCAATATTATTCTATATTTTTATATGGTCTTTTGACTTTCAATTGGTGCTTTACAACCGACTTTAAACAAATGAGTGGTTATTTAAAAAGGGATTTATCGTACGGAGAAGTAAAAAGTCCAACAACTCTTTGGACTACTTTATTGATTACAAAAGTAATTTATTTTACCACTTGGATTGCCCTACCAATTATTTTTGGAGTAACTTGGTGGAAAGTTCTTGTTGGTTTTTTTGCAATGCACTACATCGCAGGATTGATTTTAAGCATAGTTTTTCAATTGGCTCACATTACCGACGATACTACAAATCCACATCCAGACGAAGCGAACGAAATGGACAACACTTGGGCAATTCATCAATTATTTACAACAGTAAATTTTGCGCCAAGAAGTTGGTTCGTAAATTGGTACACAGGTGGATTGAACCACCAAGTAGAACATCATCTATTTCCACATATTAGTCATATCCACTACGGAAAAATTGCTAAAATTGTAAAAGAAACTGCTGAAGAGTGTAATTTACCTTACTTCGAATACAAAACAATGACAAGTGCCGTAATTGCTCATTTCAAACATTTGAAAGATTTGGGACAAAAGCCGTTAATCGCCGCATAAATATAAATTAAAAAGAGGAGCCAAAAACTTCTCTTTTTTTTGTTTAAAATCATTTTAAAATTATCTTTACTTAATTATTATTTACAACTACAAAAATGGAACAACTACTATCGGACAGAATCAACAATTTATCGACATCACAAACATTGGCCATGGCAGCATTGGCAAGGGAATTGAAATCTCAAGGAAAAGATATTATCAGTTTAAGTCTTGGTGAACCCGATTTTAACACACCAGAATTTGTAAAAGAAGCAGCAAAAAAAGCAATCGACGAAAATTATTCGCAGTACACGCCAGTCGAAGGATATTTAGAATTGCGTGAAGCCATTTGTAGAAAATTCAAACGTGATAATAATTTAGAGTATAAACCTTCGCAAATTGTGGTTTCTACAGGAGCAAAACAATCATTGTATAATTTAGCGCAAGTTTTATTGAACGATGGAGACGAAGTAATTTTGCCCGCACCTTTTTGGGTTTCTTATTCAGAAATCATCAAAATGTCAGGCGGAATTCCCGTTGAAGTTCCAACATCGGTTGATAACGATTTCAAAATGACACCTGCCCAACTCGAAGCGGCAATTACTACAAAAACCAAAATGATTTGGTACAGTTCGCCTTGTAATCCAAGTGGTTCGGTTTATAATAGAGAGGAATTGACTGCTTTATCTCAGGTTATATTACAACATCCAAATATTCTAGTCATTTCAGACGAAATCTATGAACACATTAATTTTTCTAGCACTTTTTGTAGTATTGCTTCCATTCCTGGAATGTACGAGCGCACCGTTACAGTAAATGGCGTTGCAAAAGCATTTGCAATGACAGGCTGGAGAATTGGTTACATTGGTGCACCAGAATTTATAGCAAAAGCATGTACAAAACTACAAGGACAAGTAACATCTGGAGCAAATTCAATTGCTCAAAGAGCCACAATAACTGCTGTAGATGCTGACCCGAGTGTTTTAAAAGAAATGGTAAGTGCTTTTCATTCTCGCCGAGATTTGGTTGTTGGTTTGGCAAAAGAAATTCCAGGAATTAAACTAAATGTTCCTGAAGGTGCTTTTTATATTTTTCCAGATATTTCGTATTATTTCGGAAAAACTTTGCGAGGAAAAACCATCAATAATGCTGATGATTTTTCGATGTATTTATTAGGTGAAGCCAATGTAGCAACTGTTACTGGCGATGCTTTTGGGAACCCAAATTGTATTAGAATATCCTACGCAACAAGCGAAGAAATATTGACCGAAGCAATGAAAAGAATTAAGGAATCTCTTGCACAATAAAAATGGCAAAAATAGTATTGTTAGGTTCAGGCGAATTAGGAAAAGAATTTACAATTTCCGCCCAACGTATTGGTCAAACTATTATTGCTGTTGATAGTTACGAAAATGCTCCAGCAATGCAAGTTGCCAACGGATTTGAAGTTATCAATATGCTTGATAGATCAGAATTGGATAGAATTGTCGCCAAACACAAACCTGATTTTATAGTTCCAGAAATAGAAGCTATTAGAACAGAACGTTTTTATGACTACGAAAAACAAGGAATTGTAGTTGTTCCTTCTGCAAAAGCGGCAAATTTCACGATGAATCGAAAAGCAATTCGAGATTTAGCATCGAAAGAATTGGGATTAAAAACTGCCAATTATCGTTACGCAAAATCGCTTGAGGAATTGACAATTGCAGTTTCCGAAATTGGAATGCCATGTGTCGTGAAACCATTAATGTCATCGTCTGGGAAAGGACAATCGACCATAAAATCATCCTCGCAAATTGAAGATGCTTGGCTATATGCTGTCAAAGGTTCTCGTGGCGATGTAGTTGAAGTTATTGTCGAGGCATTTGTAAATTTCAATTCCGAAATTACTTTGTTGACAGTTGTTCAGAACAATAATCCAACGTTGTTCTGTGCGCCAATTGGTCATCGACAAGAACGTGGCGATTATCAAGAAAGTTGGCAACCAGCAAAAATAACTGATAAAGATTTATTTGAAGCTCAAGATATGGCAGAAAAGTTACCGAAGCACTTGGTGGTGCAGGACTTTTTGGAGTCGAATTTTTCTTGGCGAACGATGGGGTTTATTTTTCAGAATTATCGCCACGTCCTCACGATACTGGAATGGTTACTTTGGCTGGAACTCAAAATTTTAATGAATTCGAATTGCATTTGCGAGCGATTTTAAGTTTGCCAATACACGAAATTACTTTAGAAAAAATAGGCGCAAGTGCTGTGATTTTAGCAACGGAAAATTCTGAAAACCCAACATATATTGGTATAGAAAAAATTGCAAGTTTACCAAAAACTGATTTTAGAATTTTTGGCAAACCTACTTCAAGACCTTATAGGAGAATGGGTGTTGTGTTGGTAAACGACTCGCTTGATGCAGATGTTGCGGATGTTATAGAAAAAGTTAAAAAAGCCGCGAGTTTAATAACAATAAATTATTAAGAAAGATTATCTAAAAAATGTTTCGGGATAAACAATAACTTTAACAATATATATTGGTGCATTAAAAACAGCCTTAAAGCGTTCGTCATTATTTAAAATATTTCGGTAACCAAATCCAGCACCAAGTCCAATCCAATTAGTTACTTTATAATCAACCTGACCCGAAATTTCGTTTACAAACAATCCAATATTTACATCACTTACAGTTTCATTATTAATTTCTCTTTTTAGTTCTGGTTTTCCAGTTCCGATTTGTTCGGTCACAAAACATTCCCAATGATTCGATTTGTATAAAATCCAATCATTAAAAAGACTTAAATACCAAAAACTAATCTTGCTAGTTTCCATTACATTTAATTTTTTGTTTAAATATTCAAATGAAACGGGATTAATAATAAAAGAACCTCCAATACCAAAACGAGTTAAATTTTTGTATTGAATTCCTGCTTTTGCTCCAAAAATAGTAATATTATTGCCTCGAATACTCGAAAATCTATTGTCTAACTGGAAAGAAAATTTCCATTTTTTTGGAGTTGTTTCTTGACAAAAAGCATTAAACGAAAAAAGAACCATTAAGATAAAAAGGAAGTTAGTTTTGAGTTTCATTTTTTGATTTTGTTTTTATTTAGACTTTTGGTTTGCAAAATGGTTTAATTTAATTTCAAAAATTATTTTAATTTTCGAATAATTTTTGCAGGATTTCCAACTGCGAGACAATTTTCAGGAATATTTTTGGTAACAACCGAACCTGCGCCAATAGTACAACCATTGCCAATTATAATTCCAGGTAGAATAATTGAGTTACCTCCAATCCAACAATCGTTGCCAATTGAAACTGGTTTTGCAAATTCTATTTTTTGTCTTTCAGTACTATTTAATGGGTGAGATGCAGTATAAACTTGAACTCCTGGTCCAAAAAAAACATTGTTGCCAATGGTTACTTTCATGGTATCCAACACAACACAATTAACATTAAAATATACGTTTTCGCCAGAAAAAATATTATAACCATAATCACAATGAAAAGGTGGCTCTATATAAATTCGTTTGTTAGAATTTGGCAATAGTTCTCGAATAATTTGTTTGGAATTACTATTCATCAAATATTCGACAAAATTTAATTTATGAAGTAATTTTTTTGCTTTCTGACGTTCTTGAATCAATTCTTTATCATTACTAAAATAGTTTTCGCCAGCCAGCATTTTTTCTTTTTCTGTATTCATAAATTAATTGCTAAGAAAATCAAATATACTAATCCTAAAAAATAAATATGTGCTAAAAAATGTTATTTTTGTCTTAAAATCAATTTATATTTTCAATATCTAAAATTAAAAAAATGAAGGCATATATATTTCCAGGACAAGGTGCACAATTTTCAGGAATGGGAAAAGAATTATACGAAACATCAGTATTAGCAAACGAATTATTCGAAAAAGCCAACGAAATTGTAGGTTTTAGAATAACCGATATTATGTTTAGTGGCACCGTCGAAGAACTAAAAGAAACTAAGGTTACTCAACCAGCAGTATTTTTGCATTCGGTTATATTGGCAAAAACGTTACAAAATTTCAAACCCGAAATGGTCGCAGGTCATTCACTTGGAGAATTCTCGGCATTGGTAGCCAACGGAACATTATCGTTCGAAGATGGTTTAAAACTAGTTTCAAAAAGAGCTTTAGCAATGCAAAAAGCGTGCGAAATAAAACCATCTACAATGGCTGCAATACTTGGTTTGGAGGATAATGTTGTTGAGCAAGTTTGCGCATCTATCGATGGAATTGTAGTCGCAGCCAACTATAATTGTCCAGGGCAACTAGTGATTTCGGGAGAATTTTTGGCTGTGGAAAAAGCATGCGAAGCAATGAAAATTGCAGGAGCAAAACGAGCCTTGTTATTGCCTGTTGGAGGAGGATTTCACTCACCAATGATGGAACCCGCTCGCGAAGAATTGGCTGCAGCGATTGAAACAACAAAGTTCTTAACGCCTACTTGCCCAGTATATCAAAATGTAACTGCAAGTGCAGTTTCCGATCCTAATCAAATCAAGAAAAACTTAATCATACAACTAACAGCTCCTGTAAAATGGACTCAATCCGTGCAACAAATGATTTTAGATGGGGCAACTCTATTTACAGAAATAGGTCCGGGGAAAGTTTTGATTGGATTGGTTGGAAAAATAGATAAAGAGGTAGCCGTGGCAAATATTTAAACCAAAATTTTTAAATAAAAATCCTTATAATTAATTTATTGTAAGGATTTTTTTATTGAGCAAACGAAGTTTCTTCGAAAATAAAATTAGGGACAGAAAAATCTAAAGTTTCTGATTTATAAGAATATTTTAGAATTTCATCAATTCCTTTTTCTAACATCAATTGTGTCGAATATTTTCTGCTTAATGCTATTTCTTTATTCTCGACAATCAGTCTAAAAAAATATTTTCCTTTGGAGGTTTTACTTTTTAGGAAAACAGCACTACCCAAATTGGTTTTTAGATACTCGATTTCTGCTTCGCACTCGAATTTTAATTCGAAACTACTACTCGTGAAAACGGTTTTACCTTTTCTAGACGTATATTCGAATTTATATTTGTCGTTAAGTCTTTTTGAAATTACAAATGCACCCATTAAATTTTAGATTCTAGAGATGAAAATTTCAAGAAATTTTATTAACTGTACTAATCTTCGAAACTTCGACGCAACGTTTTCCTCCAGCACCTCCACAAACTCGTCCAGGAGTTGAGCAGGAAAGCACAAAGAAAAACATAATAAGCAAAACTATTGTTTTCATAGAAACAGATTTAATAAAAATAATAATACGATTAATTTAACTGCATGTTTTTTAACTGTTCCAAATAATCCCGTTGATTGGATAATCTTGGAATTTTATGTTGTCCGCCTAGTTTATCATTTTCTTTAAGCCAATCATAAAATAAATTTTCTCGAGCCACATTTATAGATAATGAATTCAAAGTCATGTTGTTATAACGTTTTGCTTCGTAATCTGAATTTAAGGTTTGCAAAGTTTCGTCTAATATTTTTTGAAATTGCAAAATGTCATCTGGCTTTTTGTTAAACTCAATCATCCATTCGTGTGCGCCTTTCTCTTTATCCTTCATAAAAACAGGCGCTACGGTATAATCTTTCACTTCCGAATTGGATATTTGACAGGCTTTTGCAATCGCCATATCGGTATTTTCGACCATTAATTCTTCGCCAAAAACATTAATATGATGTTTGGTGCGACCCGTAACTCGAATTCGGTATGGATTTAAAGAAGTAAACCGAACCGTATCTCCAATTAAATAACGCCAAAGTCCTGAATTTGTGGTTATTACAATTGCGTAATTTTTGAATAATTGCACATCAGCCAATCTAATTGCGGTTTGGTTTGGTGTTCCAAAAGTATCCATTGGAATAAATTCGTAAAAAATCCCATAATCCAGCATCAATAATAAATCGCTCGAATTATTAAGATCCTGAATGGCAAAAAAACCTTCTGAGGCATTATAAATTTCGTAATATTTAAAATTATTTTTAGGTAAAATCTTCTGATATTGATCTCGATAAGGATCAAAACTTACGCCGCCATGAAAATAAACTTCTAGATTTGGCCAAACTTCCATTAGGTTTTCTTTCCCAGTTTCTTCCAGAACTTTGTTCATCAAAACCATCATCCATGACGGAACGCCAGCAAAACTTGTTACGTTTTCGTTAATAGTTTCTTTTATAATGGCAGTTATTTTGGTTTCCCATTCGCTCATTAAGGAAATTTTACTGCTTGGTGTCGAACTAAATTCAGCCCAAATCGGCATATTTTCAATCAAAATTGCAGATAAATCTCCAAAAAAAGTATTGTTGTTTTCGTAAATCTGAGAACTTCCACCCAAGCGTAAACTTTTGCCTGTAAACATTTCGGAATTTTCGTTGTTGTTTAAATACAAACACAATAAATCTTTGCTTCCTTTGTAATGACAATCCTCTAATGCTTCATTACTTACGGGAATAAATTTGCTTTTTGCATTGGTGGTTCCGCTGGATTTGGCAAACCATTTTATGGGTGTTTCCCAAAACACATTTTGTTCGCCTTGGCGTGTCCGCTCTATTAGAGGCTCTAAATCTTCGTAACTCGAAATCGGAATTCTTTCGGCAAAAGTGGCATAAGTTTTTATAGAATTAAAATCGTATTCCTGACCAACTACTGTGCCTTCGGAGGATTTTATTAAGTTAAAAAGTAATTCTTCTTGAACTTCATTCGGATATTTCAAAAACAACTCAATCTGATGAATGCGCTGTTTTAAGAACCATGATGCGATTGAATTTATTAAAGAAATTGGCATTTTTTGAAATTACGAATTATGAATTACGAATTAGGATTGATAACTTTACCAAAAATAACAAAATTTGTTTAACTTGAAACTTTAAATTTTAAAAATGCAATACGAAGGAGTTTTAACCAAAATGCAAACCGAAAT
>JAYUFL010000110.1:0-1673 GCA_043738745.1 Bacteroidota bacterium | reverse complement strand
ACGGCTTACAGCATTTTAGTAAATTTCGCAACATGGCAACCAACCGGCGATAGCCGTAATAAACACAATATTGCGTGTATTCCTATAACGCTTATTATGTGTAAACAGGTTAGCCTGTGGGAGGGGCAAAAAGTTAAGTTTTACTATAAAAACTTTTTGCATGAAGCCGGGGAGATAGCCGGGCAAGAACTGTTTTAATGCGAAGCTGCCGGAGGCTGGTTTTTAAAAAACCAAACCTTTCTTATTTATATATCTAACAAAGTCTGGTAATTTTCTGAAAACATTTTAACTACTAATTCTTCTTTTCGCTTTACATCTATATGGCTTTTATTTATCAATAAATAACAGCTTATTTTTTCATACTCTATATGCTCAAAAGTTGTACTACCAAACTTCTCAGCCGCTACTTTCCTATATATACCAAATCTTTGATTACTTACATAAGGTTCAACTGTATTATTCTTCTTATCAACACTTCTTGCTGCACCAAAACCAAATGAAGCTGTAGGATAGTCTATAAGTAATAATGGGACAGCTTTTGCACAGGTTACAAGAATATTTCCTGTATCGCCTCTATTAACAATTTTGGAATATTTAAAATCGCTTGATTTGTCCTTTTTGCAATAAAATTTTATTGCAAAAACATCCTCTGAATGATATTCAGCCCGAAGAACATAAAAAAACTTTGTAACTGGAGAGTAAAACTTATAAATTAAAGTAAATTGATGTGCGCTCTTATCTTTACATGGTCGCTTTTGGATAAACGTTAATTCATATCCAGGATAATCAAATGTCAAGGTACAAGGAAGTGGTGCTTACCTTGAGAATTAGCAGAGGGTTTGGTTACGACAACTTTTCCTTTAGTCATCTCTGGAGTTAAATAAACAGGCTGCACTTCTCTTAATGGCTGCCAATTTAATCTTGCGCCTTTAGTAGGAACCTGCTTAGTATTAGTAGTATTGTATTTTTGAACCAGCTTCATTTTCAGAAAATTAATGTAATAACGCTATTTAGAAATGGTTATTGCAAACTTTAAGCCATTAGTTTTATTAAGACTGATTGCTTACTTGTATTATTTTGCATTGTAATTGCAACGCAAAATGTGTACACAAATATACGCACTAAAGCAAATAAGTATGCTACATAATCAATTTTAGAAAACGTTTAACGTATAATACAATATACTAAATATTTTTGAATATTTACTAATATTTGTAGGTAAAAATACTATCTTTTTTGGCTTTATTAACTAAATATGGTAGTTTAAGTATACTCTTTTTATTATCAATTTGATGCTAAAATGACGCAAATTTGTGTAAAATGTTGTAAAAATAACTTTACATAAACTTTCCTAAATAATTAAAAAGCGTCTTTCTACCTTCTCCATAATATCCTTCATCAATCTTCGCTGTAGGGTGGCATGGGTGCATTAAAACAGTTCTGCTGTGCAGCCTGTTTAACATAATATTAATTATAGGCAAATAGTATTACCTTTACAATCCCTGTTGCCAGTCAGTAACTAACCTGGCAACAATAGTTAATCTACCAATAAAGCGTATTGCAATTAATCTGCAGAATGTTTAAATTTATTATGCAATACAACCAACTAAACTTACACGATGGCTCAGAAAAATAATACCATTACTCCTTTAACCTGGGTCATCATTTCGGCC
>JAYUFL010000109.1:0-1705 GCA_043738745.1 Bacteroidota bacterium | reverse complement strand
TGTTATGGCTAATATACTACTTTGGTTGTCGCGATGCAAATAAAAATAACTTGGTGTTGCCCAAACAAAAAACTACAACTTTTTTAGGGCTGTAGTTTTTGCTTGCTCTCGTGTTTGGGCACGGAAAATAGTTCCGCGCTATCCAAACCAACAAAATCTGAGCGATCGGGGATAGGTACGAAGTCGGGAGACTTCGCAGAGCAGTCCTAGAGTTTCTTTACACTTCGCGGAGCGGGGTTCATGTCGTAATAATTAACTGTATCCATGATGATAAAATAATCTTGATTACTATTATTAGTTATTTTTATTTTTAATCGTTCATTATTATAAATTTTTTTGCTACAAATAATAGATAACATTTTTTTATTCTCAACTTTTTTACACGAAATAAGAATGATTACTAGTAAAAAGCATTTTAACTTTAACATTAATTTTAAGTTTATTCAATTAATCCGTGTTCTTTTTCAATTCTCGTCATCCATTCAGGAATCTTTTTATTTTTAATAACTGGGTCTTCATTTTTAACTCCGTATTTTATGGTAAAGTATTTTTTATCAAAAAATCTATATTTTTTAGCAATTATAAAATTTGGAAACGTAGTCTTATACATGTTATAAGAATATACATCATCATTATATTTTGAAACTAACTTATTTAGTTCGTAATCATTATTAATTAATTTTTTATTTTCAGCATATTTTCTTAAATTTTTCAGCAACATCTCATTAACAATATATTCTTGTTCCACAAAGTCTACAGAGCATTCGTCTCTATTTTGATTCCTTATAATAATATTTTTATCAATCAAAAAATTTAAACTATCTCGATTGCTATTCTCAAGTATTATTTTTTTTATCAACAAAACTCTATCATTACTCCTATTAAATAATTCAGTCCAACTTTCATTAACAGAATTTTGTTTATCTTCTAGATTATTTTTAACATTATATTGAACAGTAAAGTACAATAAAAATATAATTACAATTATTGTAACCATAAACAAAAATAAATATTTAATAATTTGTTTCATATCTTTTAAATTTAGATTATTTCCAACTACCTCCAGCACCACCACCACTGAATAATGTATGATTACTAACTTGATGTGTCATCTTATTATAAACATTTGTATCTAAATAATTTACTCTGGTTTCAATCCAAGTATTACTAATTTGCAAACGCAATACATCAGCAGTTAATATTGTCATAACTTTATAAGTCATTACGTCTGATTTTTCACCTCCTAAACTTTCTTTAACCTGTTTAATCACTTCAATTGCTTTACTATAAGTTTCACTTGCGTCTTTTGCATGTTCTGGACCATACCTACTAATAACATGTTCCCTAACTCTTGTTAGTATTTCGCCAGGTTCAGTTGTTTCCCCTAAAGCCTCTATAACTATAGATTCCGCATTTATTTTTTCTTCATTAGATTTATATTCTTCTGCAAGTTTATTTGCTTTTTTTGTATCCCCTGGTCCATCCATTTCGTGCACATAATGATTTAGCACACTAACTATCAAGCCTACTCCATTTTTAACTCGCCCGAGGCTTTCCCTTTCTCAAACTCACTACTCAATCTTTCAAAAAACGCTTTTTCTTCGGTTCAAAGATAATTGAATTTTTTATTTTTTTCATTTGAAAAAAAAAGTTCATTTTTTTATCGGTATAAATTGGCAAAAAAGCCCAAAACTTTAAATTCGGC
>JAYUFL010000108.1:0-1732 GCA_043738745.1 Bacteroidota bacterium | reverse complement strand
TGTTTATAGTGCAAATTGCATTTACATCATACTCAATAATTACGTCTTTTTTGCAGGCATTATTGTCTAATTTTAATTCTAACGTAAAAGTATTGCCTTTAGTAATTGCTTTTGGATTAATTACAAAAGGTAAAATCAACGAATTTTTTATGGTATTTCCTTTATTGTCAGTAATTTTTGTTATTGTGATGTTATTTACAACTGTAAATGGCGAATTTATAATTTGAAAAGTACCATCAACTAGAATTTGACCTTCACAACATTTGAATTTATTGGGAACAAAATTCGCTTGAGCAAAACAACCTTTGTTTCTTGCTGTAATGCTTTCGGCAGTTACTGGTTCAAATTCAATAGCAGAATTAGCAACTTTTCGTTCTGTTTTATCATCTATTGCCGCAGTTGTTTTTTCGCAATTACAACACGGAATTTCGTTTTCATAAATAGTTTTAGTGTTTTTGAATTCTAAATTTTGTTTTATATTGTTCTGAGTACAAATTGTATTTACAGCATATTCTATAAGTAAATCTTTTTTACAAGTATTTTTATCAATTTTAAAATTAAAAACATAATCATATCCTTTTCTTATTCCTTTTGGATTGATGAGTGATGGCAATTTCAAAGAATTTTTAATTACATTTCCGTTTACATCAGTTACTTTTAATATTGAAATATTAGAAACTACTGTATTGCTCATATTTTTTACATCAAAATGTCCTTCGATAATTAACGAATCGGCACAACATCTGAATTTATCGACAATCATGCTGGCTTCTGCAAAGCAAGATTTTGGTCTCGAATTATCTTTCTCCACCACAGCATGACCACCACCAGGATATTGATGAATATTTCTATCTGTGTTTCCTCCAAATCCAAACACTACTCCAAAATTAAATCCTACGGCATTGTACTTGCTCTCATTTACAGCAGTTGTATAAGTTCCCGCATCCATTTGCGATACTGAATAAGAATTAGGCGGTGGTAAAGTCGGGTCTGATTGTGGTTTAAAAGTGGTAATACTACTTTTAACAGTTGGTCCTAACAAATAACTTGCTTCTGCCCAAATACCAAAACTTTTATTAAACATATAGGTCAATCGTGCTTTTGGAATAAAGTCTAATCCACTTGTTTTAGTTTCTGTATGAGTAATTAAGTCATAGGATTTTGTGTAATTCGGTACTGCAAAACCTTGAATTAAAGTGGTTTGAGTTGCTTTAAAATCACTTTGAGTTAAGCCTAGATAACCCACTTGAAAAATTGGACTGAAAATAAAATGATTTGCAAAATGAATGTTTAGTTGTGGACCAAAACCAATAAAGTAATCCGAGTTTTTTACATTAGCGGTACTTGATACTTCGCTTGATATTTGAGCATTAACTAAATATGGTTTTGGAAGCGTTGTTCCAAATGGGGCACCACTTCCTGAAAAGTATTGACCCCCTAAATTAAAGCCAACTGAAAAACCCGCTTTACGTATTAAAGTTTGTGAATATTCTAATGTTGCACCAAGCGTTCTACCTGAATAATTGCCAAATAATTTTTGACTGCTTCCAATTGGATTATTAAAACCCCCACCAAGATAAATCATCTTGTATTGGCAACACCCGTTTTGATGGGTATGACTTTTTACCCCCTGATCTTTAATGCCTTTGGCGGTTGTTTGTGAAAATGCTGTTGGTACAAAAAATGCCAGTTGCAAGATTGTAATTATAATTATTTTTTTCATAATAAATTT
>JAYUFL010000107.1:0-13618 GCA_043738745.1 Bacteroidota bacterium | reverse complement strand
AAATTTATGGCGATACGGTATATGGATTTTTGTTTGATTATAAAATGGATTATGCTCGTAAACTTCTAGATTCGGGTTCGTATAACGTGAACGAAGTTGGGCTAAAAATTGGTTACAGCACCGGAAGTCATTTTATTGCGGCTTTCAAAAAGAAATTTGCAACAACGCCAAAAAAATATTTAATGACTTTGAATCCTAATGTCTAAGAAATAAAAAATGATTACAATTCAAGAAATAAAAACGGACCAATTAGAAATGTACAAAAACTTTTTTCAAATTGGATTGATAATCGATGAGGAAAGTTTTAGAATTTCGCCAAACGACGATTTAAAAACACCTTTTCCAACAAATGAAACCGAAGATAGTTTTACAATTGGAGCCTTTTTAGATGAAAATTTAGCGGGAATAGTTAGTTTTGCAAGAGATGGAAATGAAAGAGAAAAACTACGTCACAAGGGAGTTTTATTCAGAATGTATGTTTCGTCAGAATATCGTGGACAAGGAATTGCTAAAGTTTTGCTTCAAAATGTTATAGAAAGAGCCAAATTATTAGACAATATGGAACAAATAAATCTGACGGTAGTCAATAACAATATAAATGCTAAAAACATTTATACCAAATTTGGTTTTGAAACTTTTAGTTCAGAAAAAAACGCTTTTAAATGGAAAGGCAAATATTTTGATGAAGATTCGATGGTTTTGTTTTTAAAAAAATCAAACAACAAATAAAAAAGTGTTAATCAAATAAAATAAAAAATAAGTTTAATTACTTTTATAAAAAATTTAAAACCACAATGAAAGGAGTATTATTAGTAAATCTCGGTTCGCCAGAAAGCCCTACGCCAAAAGATGTTAAGCCTTATTTAGATGAATTTTTGATGGATCGATTCGTAATCGATGTGCCATTTTTATTACGAGCCTTATTAGTTCGTGGAATTATTTTGCAAACGCGACCAAAAAAATCCGCCGCAGCATACGCAAAAATTTGGTGGGACGAAGGTTCGCCGTTAATTGTTTTATCGAAAAGAATGCATAAAAAAGTGCAAGATTTGGTAGATATTCCAGTTGTTTTAGCCATGCGTTACGGCACAATGTCGATTAAGAAAGGGTTGCAAGAATTGCACGACAAAGGCGTAAATGAAGTCATGCTTTTTCCGTTATATCCGCAACACGCCATGGCATCTACAACCACAATTTTGGTTTTGGCAGAAGAATTGCGAGCCAAACATTTCCCAGAAATGAAGTTTACAACCGTTCCTGCTTTTTACAACAAACCCGATTATATTAAGGTTTTGGCAGAAAACATCAAAAAACATTTGGGCGATTATGACTACGATCATTTACTGTTTTCGTATCACGGAATTCCAAAACGCCACATTCGTAAAACCGATATTACCAAATCGCATTGCAAAATAGATAGAACGTGTTGCAGCACACCATCGCCAGCGCACGAGTTTTGTTACAGCCATCAATGTTACGAAACCACAAAATTGGTAACCGAATATTTAGGTATTCCAAAGGAAAAATACGGTCAAACTTTCCAATCCAGATTGGCGGGCGATAAGTGGCTGACTCCATATACAGATACTTCTATAAATTTAATGCCAGAACAAGGAATCAAAAAATTGGCAGTTGTTACACCAGCATTCGTATCGGATTGTTTAGAAACTTTAGAAGAAATTGCTATGGAAGCCAACCACGAATTCAAAGTTCATGGTGGCGAAGAATTTCGAGCAATTCCTTGTTTGAATGATGATGATGCTTGGTGTCAAGTTGTAGCGAATTGGGTAGGAGATTTTAAAAAGAATAAAAACTAAACTTATTTCAGCACAAGTATGTTTTTCTGTTTTATTTTAAACTTAAATAAAGGCTAGTTTAGTTTTTTACGATTTTTTAAACTAACATAAAATTAAGTATTTAAAGTTTAACCGTTAAGCAAAGAGTATAATTAATAAAGAAATTAACAAGTATTTACTTTTATATTAATGTATGAGTTATGATTGAAGTCAATAATTAACAATGAAATGATAGGAAAAAAATATAAGTTTATGATTTATTTAATGTTGTCTTTTTTGACAATTAATTGTAGATTTTCTGAAAATGATGTGCAAAATAGTAAGTCTGAAGTTATCAAAACTAAAGATGAAATTTTTGAGGATAAGTTAAAAAATGAGCCTAAAATTTTTTTAAAGTATTGGTCAAATATGAACCAAGAAGAGTTTATAAGAATATCAAGAATTTTAGAAAAGGAAGGTCTAGTTAAAATCCGAATTCATAATCGTTATTATATTGATGGTTATGATGTTTTTTATAATTTAGGTGATTCTGAACTTGAAATAGCACCAACTATTTATGAAAAATATAACGGTAAATCAATTATTAAAAAGAGTAAGGGAATAGTTGGAATAAAATTAACTGGTTTCGTTGGCGAAACTTATAATATATTTAAAGAGAAATATAATCTATTAGAGTATAAAGAAAAAAACCTCTACTCATTCTATATTGAAGATAATCCATTATATTTTGATTTTAAAAAAGGAGTGTTTAACACCACAAATAGAAACAAAATAGGCAAAAAAGAAATTGATGATTTCACTGGAGGGAAAGAAAATTTTTTGAAATGGGGTGAAGAGAACAATTTAAAATATAATAATATTTATTTGACTGAAGATTACAAAATAATATTAACTCCAAAAGATGTAGTTATAAAAAAAGATAATGTTACTATATTGATTGAAAATCATGAATTTAATTATGGTAATGAGAGTTACACGTATAAAGAAAACGATACTAAAAATAGTAAGAAACGATTAGTATCGGTACCATATTCTTATAAATTAGTTGTAACATATTTTCCAAAATCATTCTATGATAAAATCGAGAGCAATAATAAAATTATCGAAAACCAAAATAAAATTAAAGTTGAAAATGAGAAAAAATTAAAAGAAAAAAGAAAAGTAGAAATATCAAATGAAATTTAGATTCGTGACATCAAATTTAAAAAAAACAATCAAAAATAATAATGGAACTATACAATTACCTAAAATCACTTCATTTAATTTTTGTAATCACTTGGTTTGCAGGATTATTCTATATTGTTCGATTGTTTGTCTATCAAATAGAAGCCAATGAAAAACCATCGCCAGAGCGAGAAATTTTGCAAGCCCAATACAAAATAATGACGTATCGATTGTGGTACATTATTACTTGGCCGAGTGCAATTTTGGCTAGTATTTTTGCGTTTTGGATGTTATTTTTCACAGATTTAGGTGCGGCTTGGCTCAAAATGCCTTGGATGCACGTTAAACTTGGCTTTGTTTTTGTATTGTATTTATACCATCTAAAATGTCATCAAATTTACAAGCAATTGCAACGTAACGAAGTAAAATACACCTCTAATTTTATGCGATTATGGAACGAAGGCGCTACAATTATTTTGTTTGCCGTAGTTTTTTTGGTGGTTTTAAAAAGTGCTGTAAACTGGATTTACGGTGTTTTGGGAATCGTTTTATTCTCGGTTTTAATAATGTTAGGCTTTAGGTTTTACAAAAAAATCCGCCAACGAAATCAATCTTAACAATGTTTAAGAACTTCAAAATGTCAATGCTTTCACTTCGGATTAGGATTTTCCTATCGATGATTTTATTGATTATAATATCGTCGATAATCATGGCTTCGATTTCGATTTTTCAGTTCAAAAACGAGGCAAAAGTTTATCATCAAGAAAAATTAGATCGAAAGGAAGATGCCATAAAAGAAAACATAAACTATGTACTTTCCAACACAACCTATCCGTTATCGGCCAATAACTTGAGTTTTATTTTCAAAGATAAAATTCATGAATTAGCGGACATTCACAATCTCGAAATTAATATTTACAGCCTAAAAGGAAATCTAGTAAAATCCTCTAAAGCCACATTTTCTGTCGATAAAGTGGCTCCGCCAATTCCCAAATATATTCTAAAATTAGTACAATCGTCCATCGAAAAAAGGTATGTTGATATCAAAAATATTGACGGAAAAAAGAACCGATCTTCCTATAGTTTAATCAAAGATGATAAGTTCAAACCACTCGGAATTTTAAATTTACCTTATGTAGAAGACGACAGTTATTACGAAGCCGAATTGTCGAGTTTTCTATGGCGATTGGCGCAAGTTTATAGTTTTATGTTACTTGTTGCGTTTGCCGTTGCTTACTTTTTATCGTCGTATATCACCCAATCATTAAAAACGATTTCCGATAAAATAAACGAAACTTCGCTTAATCAAAAAAACGAAAAAATCGTAATCGAAGCCAATAGTAAAGAAATTAATTCCCTGATTTCCGCATACAATAAAATGGTCGATAAACTAGAAGAAAGCGCTACAAAATTAGCCCAAAGCGAGCGCGAACAGGCTTGGCGCGAAATGGCAAAACAAGTCGCACACGAAATCAAAAATCCACTAACGCCAATGCGATTAACGGTGCAGAGTTTTCAAAGAAAATTCGATGAAACCGATCCAAATTTAAAACAAAAACTTAAAGATTATTCCGAAACTTTAATCCAACAAATCGATGCCATGAGTTCGGTAGCATCTGCGTTTTCTAACTTTGCTTCGATGCCAGCGCAAGATAACGAAAACCTAAATGTTGTTGAAGTTGTCGATTTGACATTAGATATTTTCAACGAAGAATACATTATTTTTGAGTCAGAAGAATCCGAAATTATCTCAAAAATGGATCGCACACAATTGGTTCGAATTGTAAATAATTTAGTCAAAAATGCCATTCAATCCATTCCAGAAAATCAATTAGAAAAGTCGATTTTGGTTGCAGTGAAAAAGGTCGAAACCAATGTTTTAATTACGGTTCAAGACAACGGAATTGGTATCGAACAAGAAAATATCGAGCGCATTTTCGAACCAAAATTTACGACTAAAACTAGCGGAATGGGTTTAGGATTAGGAATTATAAAAAATATTATCGAAAATTATAAAGGAACAATTACCTTTGAATCAACTTTTGGAAAAGGAACAACATTTACGGTTTCTTTGCCTTTGATAAAACAATAAAACTATGACTTACGAAAACATTTTGGTTGCAACCAATGAAAATATTGCAACAATAACCATCAATAGACCAACAAAATTAAATGCTTTGAACGTTGCTACGATTCAAGAATTACATTCAGCATTTGAAGATTTAGAGAATCAACACGAAATACGAGCGATAATTTTGACTGGAAATGGCGAAAAAGCATTTGTTGCTGGAGCAGATATTTGGGAAT
This sequence comes from Bacteroidota bacterium, assembly GCA_043738745.1. Classification (GTDB taxonomy): domain Bacteria; phylum Bacteroidota; class Bacteroidia; order Flavobacteriales; family Flavobacteriaceae; genus Flavobacterium. The sequence goes on along the minus strand of JAYUFL010000107.1, from coordinate 8,351 downwards.
TTGCTAATTTTTCTGTCGAAGAAGGCGCACAATTGGCAGCGCAAGGTCAAGAAAATTTATTCGATTTTGTCGAAAACCTCAAAACGCCAGTTATTGCTGCCGTGAATGGTTTTGCACTTGGTGGCGGATTAGAATTGGCAATGGCTTGTCATTTTAGAGTCGCCTCGGACAATGCCAAAATGGGTTTGCCAGAAGTTTCTTTGGGTGTTATTCCTGGTTATGGCGGCACACAAAGATTACCACAATTAGTCGGAAAAGGTCGCGCGATGGAAATGATTATGACCGCAGGAATGATTGCTGCAGATGATGCGCATCGTTCTGGCTTAGTGAATCACGTGGTTCCTCAAGCCGAACTTTTAGATTTTTGTAATTCGATTGCTCAAAAAATTATTAGAAATTCGCCAGTTGCCATTTCTCAGGCTATAAAAGCGATAAATGCCAATTTCAAAGACGGCGAAAACGGTTATAAAACAGAAATAAAAGCCTTCGGAAAATGTTTTGGAACCGAAGATTTTAAAGAAGGAACAACCGCGTTTTTAGAAAAAAGAAAAGCCGTTTTTGTTGGAAAATAATTGAATTTTTATTTCTCACCATTCCATTCACCATAAAATTGCTCAAGAAATGTTTCCATAAATTGGTGGCGTTCTTGCGCAATTTTTTTTCCAGTTTCGGTATTCATTTTATCTTTCAGCAACAATAATTTTTCGTAAAAATGATTGATTGTAGGTGAATCAGAATTTTTGTATTCTTCCTTTGTCATTTTTAAATTTGGGAGAATTTCTGGATTATATATTTTTCGGTTTTTGAATCCGCCATAGTTAAAAGTTCTAGCAATTCCGATTGCTCCAATAGCGTCTAATCGATCTGCATCTTGAACAATTTCGAGTTCTATGGTTGATGATTTTCTGTCGAAATTGCCACCTTTGAAAGAAATGTTTTCGATAATAAAAACAACTTGATTGATTATTACTTCCGAAACCTTTTGGGATTCTAGAAAATTTTTTGCCGTTTTTGGACCTATTTTTTCATCACCATCATGAAATTTGCTATCAGCAATATCGTGCAATAAAGCACCAAGTTGGACAATTAAACCATTACAATTTTCGCTTTTTGCAATCAATAATGCGTTTTTATAAACCCGTTCGATATGAAACCAATCATGGCCAGATTCGGCATTTTCGAGTTTTTGTTTTACGAATGTTATTGTTTTTTCTATTAAATCCATTATCTGTATTTTATTCGAATTGAAACAATCAAAAAATGCTGATTTCTAAAGTTTTTACTTCTGAAATCAACATTTTAAAATTGCAAATCTTTATTATTTAAAAATTTATTTTATCAAAGCCGGTTGAACCCATTTAAAAACTTGAGATTCGGCAGGAATTATTAATCGTTCGGATACTTTTGCCATTCTTGAAGGTAATTTCATCAGATAATCTCTGGCTTTTTCGGCTTCATCGGTTAGTCCAGAAAGTTTTTCTATTTCCCATTTTTCGATTAGTTTTTGCATAATATCTACATAATCGGAAGCAGTATAAACCCCAATTCGTTGTGCAGAATCCGAAAAATGTGTAAAAGCCGAACTAATTTTTTCGCCAGATTCTCTAAGGAATTGGGCTGGCATAACGATTTTTTGTTTCATCATATAATTGAAAGCCAAAAGCATTTCGCTTGGATCAACTTTAAAAATTTGAGTTACAAATTCCGAGTATGCATGATGATGACGCATTTCGTCGCCAGCAATCATTTTGCAAATTTTAGACAATTTATTATCGCCATAACTTTTTGCCAATTGCGCTACTCGGTTGTGCGAAATATAAGTTGCTAACTCTTGAAAACTGGTGTAAACAAAGTTTTTGTAAGGATCGCGACCCGTTCCAATATCAAACCCGTCTGCGATAAGATGTTGGGTTGTCATTTCGATTTCGCGCATGTTTACGCGACCCGATAAATACAGGTATTTGTTCAGTAAATCGCCATGACGATTTTCCTCAGAGGTCCAGTGGCGCATCCATTTAGACCAGCCATTATTTTCTACTTGACCAACTCCATCTACATCCATAAGCCATGCTTCGTAAGTGGGCAAGGCTTCCTCGGTTATGGTATCTCCAACAAGAGTAACCCAAAAATCGTATGGTAAATCCTTAGCCATTTCGCGTAATTCACGAACTTCTTCAAAGAAATTTTCTTCTTGCGAATTAGGTAAAAAATCGGTTGGCTGCCAAATTTTTTCGACAGGAATTAAGTATTGATCTACAAACCCATCGATTTTTTGTTCGATAAATTGCATTACTTCTAAACGCATATTATTTAATGACATTGAAAGTTTGATTTTAGATTTTTCAAATTTTAAAACTCGAAAAAATCTATATTTATATTAAATTTTGATATTTTCTGTAATAACTTTTTCGGATGTTTCCATGATTTCTTCAAACGAAAAATCGGCAACAGCCATTGCTTTATGAATTGTAAAGGTAAGGCGATTTCCTAAACCAAGCGGAAAAAATCCGTATTTAACAATTTTCCAAGAGTTGTTTATGGATATCGGAACTACATATGCCGATGGAGCGTATTTGCATAAAATTTTTAGACCCGTTTCGGAAAATTTTCTCGGAATACCAGTTTTGCTTCTGGTTCCTTCGGGGAAAATTAATGCAGATCGGTTGTTGGTTTGGATGTATTTAGATAATTTTCCGATTTCGGAAATGGCTTGTTTTGGATCTTTTCGGTCTATCAATACCGAGCCTCCATGAGTCAGATTATAGGAAACACTTGGAACACCTTTTCCCAATTCTTTTTTGCTTACAAATTTGATATGATAACGACGCAAAAACCAAATAACAGCAATAATATCGTACATGCTCTGATGATTGGCTACAAAAATTAGAGGAACATTTTTAGGAATGCTTTCAATGTTTTCAAACTTATAAGTTGTTCCTAATATATTGGTGCATTTTATCAAACAAAAGTTTAGATAATCGACACTTTTTTTGTGGGCTTGATATCCAAAAACATTCAGACAAATCCATTGAATAGGATGAAAAATACATAAAAAAGCGAAAAACACTAAATAGTAAATCGCCGATATTGGATAGGAAATTATTTTTTGCATTACATATGATTATAGGGCAAAAATACGGAATATAATTTAACTTCTAAATGTTTAAAAAATCATAAAAGCAAAGCCATTATTTTATAAAAAAATAAGTATTTTTACAAAAAATAAGATCATTTAAAATGAAGGAAAAGGAAAAACCAAGTTCAGAAAAAGAAGCAAAATTAAAAGCATTACAACTTACACTCGATAAATTAGACAAAACTTACGGAAAAGGAACTGTAATGAAAATGGGCGATAAAGCCGTGGAGGAAGTAGAAACTATTTCGTCTGGTTCATTAGGTTTAGACTTAGCGCTTGGCGTCAATGGCTACCCAAGAGGGCGAGTTATTGAGATATATGGTCCAGAATCATCAGGAAAAACTACACTTACATTGCATGCAATTGCCGAGGCTCAAAAAGCAGGCGGAATAGCAGCATTTATAGATGCAGAACATGCTTTTGATAGAAATTACGCCGAAAAATTAGGCGTAGATATCGAAAATTTAATCATTTCGCAACCCGATAATGGGGAACAAGCATTGGAAATTGCCGAAAACCTAATTCGCTCTGGAGCAATTGATATTGTAGTTATTGACTCCGTTGCAGCATTAACACCAAAATCCGAAATAGAAGGAGAAATGGGTGATTCTAAAATGGGATTACACGCTCGTTTAATGTCGCAAGCCTTAAGAAAACTAACAGGAACAATTAGCAAAACCAATTGTACGGTATTCTTTATCAATCAGTTGCGAGAAAAAATTGGAGTAATGTTCGGAAATCCAGAAACTACAACTGGAGGAAATGCTTTGAAATTTTATGCATCGGTACGTTTAGATATTCGTCGTTCGTCTCAAATAAAAGATGGCGATAATGTAATTGGTAACCGCACAAAAGTAAAAGTGGTAAAAAATAAAGTTGCTCCACCATTTAAAATAGCCGAATTTGATATTATGTATGGCGAAGGCGTTTCTAAAACTGGAGAAATTTTGGATTTAGCCGTAGAGTTCGAAATCATCAAAAAAGCAGGTTCATGGTTTAGTTATGGCGAAACCAAACTAGGTCAAGGGCGCGATGCCGTGAAAGGATTGATAAAAGACAATCCCGAAATGGCCGATGAGTTAGAACAAAAAATCAAAAACCACATCAAAGAATTAGCAAACGCTTAATATTTAAATCCCGAAATTTTCGGGATTTTTTTTGGCAAAAACACGCAACCTTTTTACGTAAATTGCATCTATAAATAAACAATTACATCAAGTTATGAAAAAAATACTTTCCCTACTTATTTTATCATTTGCAATACATTCATGTTCGGTAGATCAGGAAGAGCAACCTATTTATACCTACTCTGTTTTACCAATTGATTCTGTAATAATGCCAACTGTTTTTGCAGTTGATATATCTTCGGAAATAAAAATAAAATATTTGAACACTTCAATGTGTAATCAATTTAATGGCTTTTATTATGATAAAAAAGATTTTACAAGAATCGTTGGAATAGAAATTGTAAGCATAAATGCCAAAAACTGTACTAAAGATGCCACTTTAATAGAAAAGACATTAACGTTTACACCGATAATTGCTGGAACATATACTTTTAAATTTTATAGTGGTGAAGATCGCGCCGGAGTAAACCAATACAACATACAAACTGTGGTCGTTCCATAATTTATAAATCGAAAAAAGTTAAATTTAGACTAAACTCTTAACGATTGTAAAAAACAACATCAAATACAAAAACAATTATATCGATTACTGTCACAAAAATTGTTTGCTAATTACCTGAAGTATTCGCGAAGTTGTGCAAATGCTCAATTCAAATTCAGACTAGCTTTGTACATTCTCAATTCCTCCCAAGAAAATTTGTCGCCATGCAATTCTTTGAGCGGCGAAACCGATTCTTCTTTGTAACCCCGAAATGCATCTGCTAATTCTGTTATTTTATCTTCTGGCAAGACGTCGCTAATTGTAATTGTTTGTGCTTGAATCAATTTTGTTAAATGTCCAAGTATGGTATCCGTTGTGTATTTTCGAATTAAGGCAATTTCAAGAATCGATTTTTTCTCGAGCCATAATTCATAAGTTATTTGAACTGTAGATTTTTTTGGCTCCTTATTTTCTTTAGGTTTATTTGCGTAGCGTTTTGCATCATCGTAATTTTCTATTAATGTGATGTTTAACTCTTTGAATTTTTGATGAATGGATTCTACTTTTCGAGTTTTGTAAAATTTAATTTCATCCGAAGTTAATTTTTCTTTCGAAATCGTTTCGCCAGAAACAAGGGTTTCGATTAATAATTTGGCTTTCATTAGTTTAAGAACCATTTTAGTCTGCAAATCTTCTAAAACAACCAATTCATCATAAAAGGTTTTTACTTTTTTTATTTGTTGAACTTCCTCGATTTTCCATAAAATTTCGTAAACCAGATTGTCCATTGGAACCAAAAAATAGGCAAATGCTGCTTTAATTCGCTCATGAATAAACAATAAATCAACACTTTCTTTTGCAAAAAGGGAATTTAATTGTGAAATAAATTTTCGAGATGGATCAATTAAAGCATCGATAATTTCTGTTTGCTTTTTTGCCCAATTGACATGTTTCGATTTTTCCGAAAGTTCCGAATCTACATTATAACTAAATTGATGATTTCGCCATTCTTGTGCCAAATCTGTCCAATTGAAACTGGATGTGAGGTAATTAAGAATAAAATTCTTCGAATCTAATTGCAAAGAATTTTTGAGTAATTCCTCACTTGCTTTGTTCATCGCATAATCCATCACATCTTGATCGCTCGAAATTCCGTTCATTCGCATTGGCGAAAGGAGTACTAATCCATCCAAGGATCGCAATCGCGAAAGCGCAACATAGGCTTGACCTGGCATAAAAACTTGCGAAACGTCTAATGCGGCTTTATCAAAAGTTAAACCTTGACTTTTATGAACTGTTATGGCCCATGCTAATTTTATTGGATAATGGACAAACGTGCCCAGAATTTCTTCTTCAATTTCTTTTGTATTTGCATTAACCGTAAATCGAATATTTTGCCATTCGTATTTTTCGACCTCTATCGTTTTGTTTTCATCGGGAAAATGAACCATTATTTCTTTTTCGGATAACGATTCTATAATTCCCATTTTTCCGTTGAAATAGTTTTTACTGAACGACAAATCGTTTTTAACAAACATAACTTGCGCTCCAATTTTGAGTTGCAGGTTTTGTTCCACAGGGAAAATTTTATCTGGAAAATCATCTACAATTACAGGTTTATAAATATGTAATTTCCCTTTCAAATCTTCTAAAGCCTGAGCGTTCATTGCATCTGCTTTAGCATTATGTGTCGTTAATGTAATATATCCTTTATTCGCTTTGAGATCAAAATTTGGTTGTACAAATTCATTTAGAATCTGAACATCGTTTTGAGTTATCTGATTGTTTCTCAGGTTATTTAACACCGAAATAAAACGATCATCTGTTTGACGAAAAATCTTTGATAACTCAATGTATAGCGGAGGATTTTGCTGAATTACATGTGAATGAAAAAAGAATTTTCCTTTATAATAATTCTTCAAAGTTCTCCATTCCTCATCTCGAACAACAGGCGGCAATTGTAATAAATCACCAATAAACAAAACTTGAACGCCTCCAAATGGTTGATTCGATTTGCGAATGTTCTGCATCATAAAATCAATTGCATCAAGCAAATCTGCACGCAACATACTCACTTCGTCAATAACAAGCAACTCCATGTTTTTGATAACGGCTTTTTTGAGACCACTCATTTTAAAGTTCTTACGCAACGTTGCTTTTGTGTCAAACTTGATGTTTTCTGAAAAATTAGGCATGGAATTATCGGGGATAAATCCGCCAAAAGGCAACTGAAACATGGAGTGAATCGTCACGCCACCAGCATTTAGAGCAGCAATTCCGGTTGGAGCAACAACTACACAATTTTTATGCGTAGTTTCAATAATTTCTTTTAACAAAGTGGTTTTTCCAGTACCCGCTTTTCCTGTCAAAAAAATGGATCTTTGAGTTTGATTAATGAATTTGAGGGTATATTGAGCGGCTTCGGAAATGTCTTGCATGGAGATTTTTTAAGGCAATAAAATTATTGTTTTTATTTAGATTAAGATAGAAATCAAATGAAAAAACCTTCAATCTTATTCAAATTGAAGGTTTTTTGAAAATCTAAACTAAATTATTTCTTTTTTGCTGAATATTTATCGTTTAGTAATTTAGTCAATTCTTTTGTAAGATCATATTTATCTTGAGCGTACAGAACAGTTGCGGCTTCGCCAGTGCCATAAATATAATCGTATCCTTTTTCTTTTCCGTAGTCTTTAATGAATTTCTTCACACTTTTTACAATTGTATCCATTTCTACTCCACTGCCTTGTTGTAATTCTTGCATCATTTGTTGTTGGGCTCCTTGCAATTGTTGCTCACGCTTTTGCAAAGCCTGCATATTTTCTTGCGCCCATTGTTGCCCTTTCGATTCTGCAACTTTTCGGAAATTTTCTTCGTCCGATTTCAATCGAGAGGCTTGCGATTTTAATTGATTTTCCATAGTCACAGATTTCGCTTTGTATTTTGCCTCTACTTCTTTCGCTTCGGAATATTCTTTCATTAGAATTGAAGTGTCAACAAATGCAGTTTTAAATTCTTTTGCTGGAACAACATCTGTTTTTGATTTTTCTTTGTTACATGCGAAAATCGTAAATGCAATGGCAACTATTAGAAATGATTTTTTCATTTTTTATATTTTTTATATTTTAACAAATGTAAACTTTTTTTGATTTCTTGAAAAAAAAGTTTTAAAATTTATGTTTTTTATAAGTATAAGTTTTTCTTATTGGATTACGTTTTGTAATAATTTCAACTTATTAAAAATGAATTCGTAGCGTTTGATTTAAGAAAAAATCTTTTTCGCATAAATAATTTCTACATTTATAAACTTAAAAGTACTTTAAATCGCTTTATTTACATTTTTAGTTGTTTTTTATGACATAAATATGCGAAGAATACTCTAAAGTTGATTTTGCCTTTCGATTTGATTTCAAACCTACAAAAAATGCTCTAACAAAATTCATTTTTCCTGTTTTATATTTTTCAGATAATAAAGCAACATAAAAAGCATCGAATTTCATGGGTAACACTTTTTCGAGTTTCATTTCGTTTTTTTGAAAAAGTAATTTAATTGCTGTTTTTGAAAAATGCCAAAAGTGAATTGGGACATCAAAGGCAGCCCAAAATT
>JAYUFL010000106.1:0-4967 GCA_043738745.1 Bacteroidota bacterium | reverse complement strand
TTTATTGGAAGTCAAAAATTTATTTTTCCGATAATAGCGAGTTTATTTTATCCGTTTTTTTGTATCTCGGTGGGGATTTATTCTTTTTTTGGGGATTTTGATTGGAAAGAACGAAGTTTTAGAAAATAAATTTTTTAAAATTTATTTTTTTATAAATTTAATTGGCAATATAAATTGACATTTAACGGGTATCCCATGTTTTGTGGCTGGAATTATTTTTGGAAAATCTATGAGACGTGCATGAAGTACGCTGTCTATTTTTGAAAAATTAAATGATATAGAATCTTTAATGAACTGCGGCTCGAATTGAAGCGTTGAATCTTGTAAAATTGTTACTTTTATAGAAAGTGAATCGAGTTTTGGCTTGGCTTTTGATATTTGTAAACCAGTATTTAGTTTTTCATTAATTGTTTGTGATAAGAATTCGAAAAAACATTGTTTTTGTTGTGTTTTGTCTTTTAAATTCTCACAATCTGAAACCGATGGATACGTATCGACAGCATTCCAATTAATTTCTGTAATGCGTTTTTGATATAATCTATCGACAGACGGAACCTGATTTTCGAAATATTGACAAGACGAAAATTGGATAATTAGAATAAAAAAAAATAATTTTTTCAATGTTTTTTATAAAATATAGTTACAAAAATACTAAAAAAAAATTATGGATACTATTTTATTAGTTATTGGATTTGCATTTATGATTATTGGTGTTGTCGGAAGTGTTTTGCCCGTTTTGCCAGGTCCAAGTATTAGTTGGATTGGTTTATTATTGTTATATTTAACTAAATCTGTACAAAATAATTATTGGATTTTAGGAATTACATTTTTGCTTGCTTTAGCAATTATGATCCTCGATTATTTGATTCCTTCAAAAGGCACTAAATATTTTGGAGGCAGCAAATACGGTATTTGGGGAACAAATATTGGAATGATTATTGGATTTTTTGCTCCAATTCCTTTTGGGTTTGTTGTAGGTTCTTTTTTAGGTGCGTTTGTTGGAGAATTGTTATTTGACAAAAATCAGCAAAAAAAAGCATTGAAAGCAGCAACTGGGTCTTTGTTAGGATTATTAGTTTCTAATTTTATGAAATTTATATTTTCTATGATTTATTTGGGAATTTATTTGATGGTTGTTTGGCAAAATCGATTGAATTTGTTTTAACAAAAAAATCCCGATTTCTCGGGATTTTTTTAAACTTATAAAGATATTATTTTGCTACAACAATAAACTCACTACGTCTGTTTAGTTGATGTTGCTCTTCGGTACAAGCCGATTCATTTGTTGGTTCGCAACCACAATCGTTTGTCAATTGAGATTCGCCATAGCCTTTACCCGTTAAACGATTGGCTTTAATTCCATTTTTAATTAACCAAGCAATTGTAGATTTAGCACGTCTGTCGGATAGGGCAGCATTGTATTTTGCTGTTTGTCTACAATCCGTATGCGAACGAACATCTATTTTAATAGTTGGATTTTGAGTCATTACATCTAAAACTTTTGCTAGTTCAACAGCAGCATCTGCTCGTATGAAAGATTTGTCTAAATCAAAATAGATAATTGGTATTTGCAGAGATTTTGCAAGGTCAGTTCCAAGATCGATTGGTTTGTTGGTCTTGTCTAATTTTACTGCCATGTCAGTTTTACCTGACACTTTAGAAATTACAGTTTTTTGCTCCGCAGTAGAATAATCTGCTTTATTAGCTCGGATGTAATAGGTTTCGCCACAATTTACAGAAAATTTGTAGTTTGCATTAGCATCAGAAGTTACTTTAGATATTTCATTAAATTTAGAGTCAAACAATATTAAATCTGTGTTTGGAAGAATTTCTCCAGTTGCCAAATCCGTTACGATTCCCGAAAGTTGTTGGTCGCATTTTAGTTCTGTAAATCTATAAATGTCATCAAACCCTTTCCCGCCATCTCTATTGGATGTAAAAAATCCAGATTTAGATTTTGTTAAATAAATTAAGCCAAAATCATCTGTTTTACCATTTATTGGAGCTCCAACATTCACAGGCTCAGAAATAGTAGGTCCAGAACCTAATTGCGATACAAAAACATCTAAACCTCCAAGACCTGGGCGACCATCTGTTGCAAAAAACAATTCATTGTTTTCGGTAACAAACGGAAAAGTTTCTCTTCCTTCTGTATTTATTGTTTTGCCTAAATTTACTGGAACCCCAAAAGAACCATCTTTTTTGATTTCAACTTTATAAAGATCTGATAAACCAAATGAACCAGGCATATCTGACGCGAAATATAATGTTTTTTCGTCTGGACTCAATGCTGGGTGAGCAACTTGGTACTCATCGCTATTAAATGGTAATTCTACAATATCCTTCCAATCGGTACCATCAACTGTTGCTTTGTAAATCTTTAAAAGTGTTCTTTTTTTAGAATCAACACCTTTTTTTCCGTTATTGAAATTATTTCTTGTAAAATAAACGGTTTGTCCATTTTTAGTAAAAATTGGAGAAAACTCGTTAACTTTGGTTGTCAGATTTTTAGAAAATTTTACAGGTTTTGATAACTTACCAGTTGATAAAATATCCGAACTATAAATTGTAAAAAATGCTTGTCCATTCCAATCGGTTTTTCTAACTCCTGCTGCAGTTTCTCTAGTTGTAGAAAAAACAAATTTATTACCAAAAATGGCTGCGCCAGAATCATAGAATTCGGAATTAATACCTGCATCTTCAATAGTAAATCTGGAGGAGTTTGCTTTAATTACATCTAAATAATTTTTATTACTTTCGTATAATTTAGCACGAGCATCATTACCTGATTTTTGATTAAACGTGTTCATCATTTCGTCAGATTTTTTATAATTTCCGACTGATTTAAGTGTTTGCGCATATCGATAATAATACTCCGCATCAACAGGCTGTTTCATCGCAAATAACTCTTCATACCATTTATTGGCTTTTACTAAATCTGCGTTATAATAATATGCATTACCGAGTTTTTGAAACATATCTACTGATTTGTAACCTTTTTCGGCAACACGTTCATATGTTTTTATAGCATTTACGTAAGAATAATTATCGTATCTCTTATTTGCTTCTTTTACCTGTCCTTTTTGTGCAATTACATTTGTTAGTGAAATGCTAAGTAGTGTAATTAAAAATAGTGCTTTTAGTTTCATAATTATTTATATTAAAAGAATCGAGGTGATACAATTTTGTCATATTTTTTAAAGAATTCATATCGCAAGAAAATTTCATGTGATCCCGAATTGAAATTAGCCAGTCTAGTGGTTTCTCTATCATAAGCATATCCAATAAATAATCCATCGCTTACTTGAAATCCTGCCAATGCACTTAATGCTGCGCTCCAACGGTAGGCTAATCCTAAGGTAAATTTATCATTAAACATAAAATTTCCTGATACATCAACTTGCAATGGCGCACCTGTTACTAGTTTAGATAATAATGCTGGTTTGAATTTTACTGATTCTGATAATTCAAAAACATGACCTGCAATAAAGTAAAAATTCATACGCTCTTTAGCAACTGAACTAATTGCCGTTGTTCCTGCGTAACCATCAAAATGTTTTGTTTCTAGAATGTTTGGCACCGAAAGCCCAAAATAAGTGTTTTCGGAATGTAAATACAAACCTGCTCCAATGTTAGGTAAAAATTTATTTAAGTTTACGGTAAATCTTGGATCATTTTTATTATAAAGATCTAGTTTAGTGAAATCTATATTCAAGAAATTTGCACTTCCTTTTAGTCCAAACGACAATTTGTAGTTTTCACTCAAAGGTACTGAATACGAAACATCGACAGCAATATTACTTTCTGTAGATGGTCCAATTCTATCATTTATGAATCCAAGACCAACTCCCCAACGTGATTCTCCGATTGGAGTATTGATAGAAAAACTACCAGTTTGTGGTGCACCATCTAATCCAACCCATTGTGTTCGGTATAATCCAAATACACTTAATACATCTCTAGACCCAGCATAGGCAGGGTTGATATTAATAGTGTTATACATGTATTGTGTAAATTGTGCATCTTGTTGTGCAAAACTTACAAAACTTGCAAACATCAAAACGATAAATAATATTTTTGTTCTCATTTAGTTTGTTTTTAGTAATCTCGAGGACTTTCGTCCTCGAGAGTTTTAAATTTATCTATTAATATATAAGTATCCTGATTTTTCTTTAGATTCTCCATTAGTTTTATTGTATTTCAAGATATAGAAATACGTTCCTTCAGGCAAATTATCGTTTTGGACAACTGTTACACGTCCTTCGGAAATTCCTTTAAACGATCTATCAGCATTATTATATCCTGAAACTTCATATACTAAAACACCCCATCTGTTATAAATTTCGACAGTATTGTCGGGATAGTACTGAATTCCATCTATTCTAAAGTAATCGTTTCCTTGGTCGCTTCCTGGAAATACTCCATTGTAAACCACCAAATCATTATCAAATTTAACAACAATTGTTACAGTTGCTGTACTACAGTTAGAATTTGAAGGCAATGTATTTGATTCACAAATTGTATAATTGAAAGTATAAGTTCCTGCAGGAGTTCCTGGTGCAACGGTTACAGAACCATTTGAATTCAATGCCAATCCTATAGGCAATGAACCTAACGGAGATAATGTAACTTGAGCGTTTCCAGTACCAATAACTACAGGTATCCCATTCAAAGTATCATTAGTATATATAAATGTTGTTGTTGTTCCTCCTGTGTTACCATTTGCAATAACATAAGAGTCATTTACAGCATTGATAACTGACTTCACAACGATACTCGTCGTTGCGGTGCTACAAACTACTGGTGTGGCAACGGTACAAATCGTATAACTTATTGGATACGTTCCCGATGGTGCATTTGCGGGTACGGTTACGGTTCCGTTTGGATTCATAACTATTCCTGCGCCAATTGGTAACGTGGTTAACGTTACTTGGGCTGGTGTAAATGGATTTCCATTTATCGTATCG
>JAYUFL010000105.1:0-13649 GCA_043738745.1 Bacteroidota bacterium | reverse complement strand
GTTTTTAATTCCATTTTTTGGACATCATTTTATTATCGATTTTCCAAACGTTATTGCTTGTAGTTTGCTATTTGCTATGGGTTTGCAAAACTCGTTAGTAACCAAAATCTCAAATGCATCAGTCAGAACAACGCATTTAACTGGACTTTTTACAGATTTGGGAATAGAAATTTCTCAATTGTTTTTTTATATAGAATTAGAAAAAAGAAACAAATTATTTTCCTCGATAAGGTTACGATTTACCATTATTGGATTCTTTTTTATGGGAGGAATATTTGGTGGCTACTTTTATCAAAAAATAGAATTAAACGTATTAATTATTGCAGGATTTATATTGATTTTAGGATTATTATTTGATAATCTAAAACTCAAACTCCTTTTATTAAATAGAAAACTTCGAGTGGTACATTCTGTTTTTTCCTGAAAATAATATAGGAATCTTACAACTATAAATTAAAATTCTACAACGTATATTTCGCATAAAATAACAAACTTTGTTCATTCTAATTTTCAAAAAAAATATTATGAAAAAGTTATTTTTGCCCTTAATATTACTGGTAGTTTCTTGTTCATCAACACAAATAGTTAGCAGTTGGCACGAACCTAATAAAGAAATCACAATCAATAATCTCAACAAGGTTTTAGTTGTAGCCTTGTTCAAAAACGAAACCAGTCAGCACAAAGCAGAAGATCAAATGGTAAGTTACCTGAACGGAAAAGGCATGCAATCTTACAATTATTTTAATTCCAATTTTAATAAAAATAATGAAGAAGCCATTCGTACAAAAATCAAAAAGGATGGTTTTGACGGAGCCGTTACGATGCGATTAATTGATGTGGACAAAGAGAAAATTTATACGCCTAGCGAAACCAATTTTTATCCAGATTATTATAGAAATTTTAGCGGATATTATTACAACCGATGGAATTATAACACAACGCCAGGATATTACACAACAACCAAAACTTTTACTGTAGAAACCAATGTTTATTCGATAAAAATGGATAAAATAATTTGGTCTTCATTAACCGAAACCACAAATCCAGATGGTTTGAAAAACATGACCGACGAAATTGCCAAAGTGGTTTATAAACAAATGGTTAAGGAAGGATTTGTTAACTAATATTGCAAATCTTATGCGAAAAATCCTTTTTATATCACTTTTATTTTTCATTTCCTGTAAAGACAAACTCGAACAAACCAAACCAACAATTGGCGATGTAACCGAAAGCGTTTATGCTTCAGGAATCATTAAATCCGAAAATCAATATACCGTTTTTTCGACGGTAAGTGGTATTCTCAAGAAAATTGATGTTGTTGCTGGGCAAACCATCGTTAACAATCAATTATTATTTGAATTAGAAGACGACAAAGCCGAATTGAATACTGAAAATGCAAGATTGACTTATCAATTAAGTCAAAATGATAACCATTATATTCAAGATAAAATTTCGGAAATGGAACTCAAAGTGCAATTGGCTCGTGATAAATTGCTTGTTGATAAATCTTTATATGATAGAAATAATCGCATAAAACAATATAATGTTATCTCTGAAGTCGATTTCGAAAAAGTAGATTTGGCTTATAAATCTTCGCAATTGAATTTACAAACCTCGCAAAAACAATTGTCACAACTGAAATCGCAATTGAATTTTGACCAAAACAAAAACAATATTTTACTGCAAATAGGTCAAAAAACACAAAGTGATTATCAAATTAAAAGTGCTTTTTCGGGACAATTATTTGATGTTTTGGTAAAAGAAGGAACCTTGATTTCGCCACAAATTCCGTTGGCGGTTATTGGTCAAAAAAATGCTTTTTTATTGGAACTCGAAGTCGATGAAAATGATATGGCACGCATCAAACTCAATCAGCAAATTTTGGTAACATTAGACAGTTATAAAAACCAAGTTTTTGATGCCAAAGTCGATAAAATTTATCCGATAATGAATCAAATGTCGAGAACTTTTAAAATCGAAGCCCATTTTATAAAGTTGCCTCCAAAATTATATCCAAATCTTTCTGCAGAAGCCAATATTGTTATTCAAACCAAAAAAAATGCGATTACAATTCCAAGAAATTATTTGCAAAAAGGCGATTCAATACTTGTAAATAAAAAAGAAAAACGCAAAGTAAAAACAGGTTTATCAGATTATCAAAAAATAGAAATTCTAGAAGGATTAAAAGCCGACGAAATGATTTATAAACCTAAAGAATGAACTACAAATTAATACTAAATATTGCCATTCATTTGCTTCGAGCACGACTAAAACAAACCATTGTTGCAGCGGTTGGTGTAACTTTTAGTATTGCGATGTTTATTGCTTTGGTTAGTTTTATGAATGGTTTGAACGATTTGTTAGATGGATTAATGCTCAATAAAACGCCACACGTTAGGTTGTATAACGAAGTAAAACCCTCTAAAAATCAGCCTGTTTTGTTATCAGAAAAATACAAAAACAACACCAATTTCATCAACTCTATAAAACCAAAAGACCGCGGAAAATCGATTTATGACAGCAAAAAAATCATTCAAGATTTAAAACTCGATAAACGAATTATTGATGTCGCTGCCAAAATAAATGCTCCTGTTTTTTTTAATTCTGGAACTATCGAAATTGCTGGCGTTATCAACGGAATTGAAATTGAACACGAAGAAAAATTATTCAAAATTTCGGAAAATATTATCGACGGAAATGTGGCGGATTTGGCTCAAGCCAACAGCATTATTATTGGCAAAGGTTTGTCAGACAAAATGTTACTTGTAAAAGGCGATAACATCAACATTACTTCGTCAAGAGGCAATATATCGATGCTAAAAGTAACGGGAATTTCGCAAGTTGGCATTGCCGAAATCGATAATACATTCAGTTACACATCGCTCGAAACCGCTCAAAAATTATTGGATAAACCCGTAAATTACATTACCGATATTCAAATAAAATTATTCAATATGCAATCGGCTCCAGCAGTTTCTAAAGAACTCCACGATAAATACGAAGTTGATACCATTGATTATCAAACGGCTAATGCACAATTTGAAACAGGAAGCACGGTTCGGACTATTATTTCTTATGCCGTTGGTTTGGTTTTATTACTCGTTGCAGGATTCGGAATTTATAATATCTTGAACATGATGATTTACGAAAAAATGGATACAATTGCCATTCTAAAAGCAACAGGTTTTTCGGGCAGTGATGTTAAATGGGTTTTTATTGCATTATCTTTAATAATCGGAATCGTAGGTGGACTTTTTGGGCTTTTGTTCGGGTTTATTTTCTCATCGATTATCAATATTATTCCGTTCAAAACGGCTTCGTTGCCCACAGTAAAAACCTATCCTATTAATTATGATGTGATTTATTATATCATTAGTATGGTTTTTGCTCTTTTTACAACCACAATTGCTGGATTATTTCCAGCCTTGAAAGCAAGCAAAGTCGATCCAGTTGAAATAATTAGAGGGAAATGATTTTAGATTGCAGATTCTAGATTTCAGAATATAGATATTAGATTATAGATTACAAATTTATAGCACTTAATGAACCTTAATTTCTTAATGGTTCAAGAAATTAAACTTAATTTTTTTTTTAAATGGAAACCAAAATTCTAGAAGCCATAAACATCTCCAAAACATTTCACGAAACCATAGACGTGAAAGTTTTAACGGATATTAATTTCTTTATAAACAAAGGCGAATTTGCTTCGATAATAGGAAAATCAGGTTGCGGAAAATCGACATTACTCTATATTTTATCAACTATGGATACCGCTTTTGATGGAAATTTGATTATTGATTCCGTATCTATGAAAAACAAACTCGATGCAGAATTAGCAATCGTTCGCAACGAAAAAATAGGATTTGTATTTCAGTTTCATTATTTATTAAACGAATTTTCGGTTTTACAAAACGTGATGTTACCTGGATTAAAACTCGCAAAATTAACCTCAAAAGAAATCGAAACCAAAGCCTACGAAAAACTCAAAGTGCTAGGAATCCAAGACAAAGCACTCAATATTCCGAATCAATTATCTGGTGGCGAAAAACAACGTGTTGCCATAGCTCGTGCTTTAATCAACGATCCATTAATTATTATGGGCGACGAACCAACAGGAAATTTAGACAAAAAAAACTCCGAAATTGTATTCGACGTTTTCAAAGAACTCGCCGAAGTTTACAAACAATCGCTCTTGATTGTAACACATGATAACGATTTTGCCAATAGAACCCACCGCATTATCGAAATGGAAGACGGCAAGATTATTAAAATGTAACTGTTATTATTTGGACGTGACCCTGTAAGATTGCTTCGTGCCTCGCAATTTCGGGTCGTGCTATCATTCCAATCTTTTTTTCAGAAAAAGAAAAAAAGGATTTTCCCTTCTATCCCTCACGCAATCAATATACTAAAAAACCTCTATCCCGAAGTGTCGGGACTAATCTCTATGTTTAAATCTATGAATGTTACAACTTTTAGCAATAGTTATATAACACAAAACTTTCAAGTCGGTCGCAACTTTGTACCCAACAATCATAAATATTAAAAAGATGAAAAAGTTATTATTTTTAAGTATATGTATCGCATTTACATTTACATCAGAAGCACAAACAGAAGAGAAAAAATGGAATATTGGACTTCACGGCGGTGTAACACAATACAACGGCGATTTAGGTCGAGATTGGTACGAAACCAGTAATACAATGTACGGTTTTGGTGGAATATCAGTTTCTAGATATTTAGGAAAATTGTTCGATGCCAACTTATTACTTTCCAAAGGAACAATAGGTTACAATAACGGAACAACTGCTGGTTTTAAATCCGATTTTAATGCGGCTTCGATCAACTTACGTTTCAATATAGTTGCGCCAGAATATGTTATCAGACCTTACGTTTTTGCTGGAGTTGGAGCAGTTTTGTTCGACAGTCAACTTAATTTTGACCAAGAAAAATACGACTATATTTTGCCAACGGCTGGTGCAGGTATAAATTTTAGATTATCGCCAGAAATCATGCTAAATTTGCAAGAAACCTTTATGTTTTCTAACAAAGACCGACGCGATGGAGTAGATAATGGTACAACCGATTTTAAGTCTAAAGATTCTTATTTGACACACATGGCTGGAATTACTGTCAATTTAGGAAATTCAGTTGATACAGATAAAGACGGTGTTTCTGATAAAAAAGACAATTGTCCAGACACGCCAACAGGAGTTGCTGTAGATAAAATGGGTTGTCCATTGGATCGTGATGGCGATGGTGTTGCTGATTATTTAGACAACTGTCCCGATGTTTCAGGCTCAAAATCGCTAAACGGTTGCCCAGATAAAGACAACGATAGTGTAGAAGATTCTAAAGACCGATGCCCAGATCAAGCAGGTACTGTAATGTTAAAAGGTTGTCCAGATGCAGATAAAGATGGCGTTGCCGATATTGACGATAAATGTGCTAACACGAAACAAGGAACTAGGGTTGATGCAACAGGTTGTGCTATTGATAGCGATGGCGATGGCGTGATGGATGATGTAGATCGTTGCCCAGATACTGCTGGAGTTATGGCTCTTAAAGGTTGCCCAGATGCTGATGGCGATGGCATTGCAGATATGGATGATAAATGTCCAAATGCTAAAGGAACGGCCGAAAACAAAGGTTGTCCAGAAATTCCAAAAGCCGAAATAAATAGAATAACTTTAATTGGTAGCAAATTATTCTTCGAAAATAATTCGGATAAATTGAAAGTCGCTTCATTAACACAATTGGACGAATTAACTAAAATTTTAATGAAATATGATGGTGCAAGTTTAACGATTGAAGGCAATACGGACAGTGTTGGTAAAGACGATTTTAATATGACTTTATCACAAAAAAGAACCGAATCTGTAAAACAATATCTTGTTGGAAAAGGCATTGCCGAATCAAGATTAATAGCCATTGGTAATGGAGAAACCAAACCCGTTGCAGACAATAAAACGGCTTTAGGAAGAGCAAAAAACCGAAGAGTAGAACTGAAAACGAATTATTAAATTATAGGTTAGTTTTGTTTTTTGAAAGAAATGGTTGTCAAGTAATTGGCAGCCATTTTTTTATTTTTTTGTAGAGATGTACGGTAGTCCATTTAATGTTCAAAATTCAAATTCAAGATACTCTAAATCTCTAAACCTCTATGTTTAAATTCTATGAATATTACAACTTTTACAAATAGTTATATAACATCTCATTATCAATATTTTACAACCTTTATCAAAATAAAAATTTAATAAAAATCAAAATGAAAATTTCAATATTACTAATGATTTTCAGTCTAATTTCTGCTAATTCTTGTAAAAATAATGATAATGAAGAAAATCAAGAAATGAATGCTACGATGCCAATTGAAAACGAATTAATGCAGTCAATGAACAAAACAAATACAGCAATGAATAATGCAAAAATGAGTGGTGATTTCGATTACGATTTTGCAAATTTAATGATAATGCACCACCAAATGGCAATCGATATGAGCCGTGTCGAAATTGAAAAAGGAAGCGACCAAACCATCAAAAATATGGCAAACGGAATTGTTGCTGCTCAAGAAATCGAAATCAGAGAAATGCAACAATTTATCAAGAATTATAAAATTCCTGCGACCAATAATCAAACTTCAAACAGTTTCAAAATTGCAACCGAAATGAAATCGATGATGGACAAAATGAATGCCGTTACAATGATCAATAATGTTGACAAAGATTATGTTGCAATGATGATTCCGCATCATGAAAGTGCCGTTGCAATGGCAAAAATGCAATTGAAATTTGGAACTCAAAATGTTATGGTCGATTTATCAAAAAATATTATTGAAGATCAAACTTTCGAAATTGACGAATTCAAAAACTGGGAAACCAAAAACTAGAAACTATGTTAGAAGTCAAAAAAGAAGGAATTGTTCTCAGTAAATCGGATGCTGGTTTCGAGGTCGAGGGCGTTTTAAATCCTGCGATAATTCACTATGGCGATTACATTCATATGTTTTATCGTGCAGTCGGAAAAGGTAATTTTTCGAGCATTGGATATGCCAAATTCAAAAACCCATTAGAAGTTGTTGAGCGACTCGATGTACCCATTATTTTTCCGCAATTCGAATACGAAGAACACGGTGTTGAAGATGCTAGAATTGTCCGAATTGACGAAACATTTTATCTTTCCTATTGCGCTTATGATGGTGTAAATGCACTTGGGGCACTTGCAACTTCCTCGGATTTAATTAATTGGGAGAAAAAAGGAGTAATTGTTCCACAAATGATGTTCGACGAATTCAGACGTTTGGCAGGAACCAAAAGCAAACTGAACGAAAAATATTTTCGATACAATGATCACGAAGGTATCAAAGAAAAAAATGGAAAAAAAGTAATGATTTGGGACAAGAATGTAGTTTTTTTCCCTCGTCGAATCAATGGTTTAATTCATTTTTTACATCGTATAAAACCTGATATTCAAATAGTTTGTGTCAAGGATTTAAGCGAATTAACGCCAGAATTTTGGCAAAATTATTTATTGCGATTCAAAGATTATGTATTGCTTTATCCAAGATTAAAACACGAAATATCTTACATCGGTGGTGGTTGTCCTCCAATTGAGACCAAATTTGGTTGGTTACTAATTTATCACGGCGTTTACGACACTGTAAAAGGCTTTGTTTATTGTGCTTGTGCTGCTTTATTAGATCTAGAAAAACCCGAAAAAGAAGTAGCAAGATTACCTTATCCGTTATTCAAACCAGAACTCGATTGGGAACTCAAAGGCGAAGTAAACAACGTTTGTTTTCCGACTGGATCCGTTGTCATCGAAGATACTTTATATATTTATTATGGTGCAGCCGATGAGCGAATTGCTTGTGCATCAATGAGTTTAACTAAATTAGTAGAAGAATTAATGCTAAATAAAAAATGAAATGCAAACAAAAATATTATCTAACCACAGCACTGTTTTCCCTACTCGAAAAGTTCGAAAAAGCAACCAATTTTCTAAATCTATATCTATCAAAAATCAAAATATATTGCCCGAAATTGTATTTATTACTTCCTATCCGCCTCGCGAATGTGGCATTGCAACGTATTCCCAAGATTTAATTTTTGCATTAAATAATAAATTTCGAAAATCATTCGACATTAAAATTTGTGCTTTAGAAAATCAAAATGACAATTATTTTTATTCAGATAATGTTGATTATATTTTAGAAACCGACAATCAAAATTCGTATTTAGAATTGGCAGAAAGCATCAATGAAAATAATAATATTTCGATGGTTTTAATCCAACACGAATTTGGTTTATTCAAATCTAATAAATCCGATTTTATTGCATTTTTAGAATCGTTAAACAAACCAATTATTGTTGTTTTTCACACGGTTTTACCAAATCCTGATGATTTATTGAAAGAAAACGTTCAAAAAATCAATAAAATTGTTGAATCTTTTATTGTTATGACCAATTCGTCTGCGAAATTATTAGTCGATGATTATGCTATTGCAAATGAAAAAATTACTGTAATTCCGCACGGAACACATTTGGTGGAACATACTAATAAATACGTTTTAAAAGAAAAATACAACTTCACAGGTCGAAAAATTATCTCAACTTTTGGATTATTAAGTTCTGGAAAATGTATTGAAACATCCATAAATGCGCTTCGAGAAATTGTCAAAAAACATCCTGAAGTTTTGTTTTTGGTCATCGGAAAAACCCATCCAAATGTCATAAAAACCGAAGGCGAAAAATACAGAGATAATCTTGAAGCAAAAATTAATGCATTGCAATTAAATAAATATGTAAAATTCATTAACCAATATTTACCTTTAAATGATTTGTTAGAATATTTGCAACTCACTGACATTTATTTGTTTACATCCAAAGACAGGAATCAAGCCGTTTCTGGAACGTTTTCTTATGCCATTAGTTGCGGTTGCCCGATTGTTTCTACGCCAATTCCGCATGCTGTTGAGGTTTTGCAAAACGGAACAGGCATCATTATCGATTTCGAAAATCCAAAACAATTAGCCGAACAAGTCAATATTTTGCTTGAAAACGAGCAACTTCGAAAACAAATATCATCAAACGGAATTCATAAATTGGCACCAACGGCTTGGGAAAATTCGGCAATTGCACACGCATTATTATTCGAAAAAATTAGTGACGAAAAAATCGAATTGCATTACAAAATTCCTGCTATAAATCTCAATCATTTCAAGAATTTAACAACCGATTTTGCAATGATTCAGTTTTCGATTATTAATCAACCAGATATTAAAACGGGTTATACGCTAGACGATAATGCGCGGGCTTTGGTGGCAATGTGTCAACATTATGAATTGAAAAATGATGAAAAAGATTTAGAATTTATCGAAAAATATTTCGATTTCATTAAATTTTGTTTGCAACCCGAAGGCTATTTTTTGAATTATGTAGATGTTGATAAAAAATTTACAAAACAAAACTCAGAAAACCTTGCCGATTCTAATGGTCGCGCCATTTGGGCCTTGGGATATTTGTCGTCAATTTGTCATTTATTGCCAAACGAATTATCCGAAAATGTGCTAAAAACATTCCAATTATCGTTGGCTAATGTTTGCAAAATTAATTCACCAAGAGCAATTGCATTTATTATAAAAGGAATTTATTATAACAATTCTTGTCATTATTCTGATGATAATATTCGGGTTCTAAAACATCTTTCTGACAAATTGGTTCAAATGTACAAGCACGAAAATGACGACAATTGGCATTGGTTCGAGAGTTATATGACTTACGGAAACAGCATTTTGCCCGAAGCCATGTTATGTGCATTTTTAGCAACCAATAATCTTATTTACAAAGAAATTGCCAAAAAATCATTTGATTTTTTATTGTCTAAAATTTTCTATAACAACTCAATAAAAGTAGTTTCAAATAAGGGTTGGTTGCACAATAACGACCATTCGCATACCCAAAAAATTGGTGGCGAACAACCTATTGATGTGGCTTATACGATTTTGGCTTTAAGCAAATTCTACGAAACCTTCAACCAAGCCGATTATTTAGAAAAAATGGAAATTGCTTTTGATTGGTTTCTGGGTAAAAATCATTTACATCAAATAGTTTATAATCCTTGCACTGGTGGTTGCTACGACGGTTTAGAAGACAATTACATCAACTTGAATCAAGGTGCAGAATCGACCGTAAGTTACTTAATGGCACGTTTAACAATCGAAAAATATTTCATTAAAAACGAAAAAAAAAGTAAAAAAAGAACTAGTTTTTCTAAAAAAATAATCAAAAATAAAATTATAATTATCTAATAAATTACTACTACTCTTACAAATATTAATTACTTTTTTAGATATTTCAATTTTAAAAATTCGTATTAATTTGTAAAATTCGTGGTCAAAAACTCAAATTATGGCAATTAAAAAACAACATACCATCGCACCCAAAAAAAGCGATGCAAAAAAGAAAACCGAAGCAGCAAACTCCAAAACTAAATCGGATAATTCTAAACAATCTATCCGAAAAAAATTGAATGAATTTGGAGATACTGATTCATTATAAATCTCTAAAATTATGACAAATCAAACTCAAAACCTTTTTATTGTTGAAGATAATCAGGAAAATGCCTTGAAATTGCACCAATTTCTTGAAAAAAGATTTGGTACAATTTACAATATTTTTACTTATACAAATGCCGTTCAAGCCTTGACGCATGTCGATAAAAACACCAGCGTTGTAGTTTTAGATTATGATTATTTTGGAGATGAAGGCACAAAAATTGTAAATTTTATAAAGAATATTAACGAAAATACCAAAGTAATCATACTTTCTAATAATGAAGATATTGGTACTGAAATTTCATCTTATTTTAACAGAGCAGACGATCATTTAGTCAAAGAAAAAGGTTTGAAAAAGAAATTAAATAGAACGCTTTTAGAGATAGTTTCGTATCCAGCCAATTATTTGCAATTGAGATATGGCGTAAGTCAATTTTTTATTTATCTGGTATTTCTTTTTTTAGCAGTAGGTATTTTAGTTTTTCTAGGAATGCAAACTATGTATTGAAGAATCTATGAATTTTACAATATATCAAAAAAGTTATATAACATATTAACAATCAATAAAAAGCAACTTTGTAAACGAAAATTATTTCGAAATAAAACCACAATAAAATGAAAACAAATGAAAGTTTACAAAAAGATGTTCAAGACGCAATAAAATGGGAACCACTTTTGCACGCTGCCGAAATTGGCGTAATCGTAAAAGATGGCGTTGTGACTTTAACAGGAACCGTCGATAATTACATCAAAAAAACTGAAGCAGAAACAGCAGCCAAAAATGTAGCTGGCGTAAAAGCCGTAGTCGAAAAAATCGAAGTAAAATATGATAGTTTTTGGAACGGAAAATCAGATTTAGATATTGCAAACGAAGTTATCAATGCTTTGAGAACGAATTGGAATGTTCCAGACGACGCCGTAAAAGTCAAAGTAGAAAGCGGTTGGGTAACGCTCGATGGCGATTTGGCTTGGAATTATCAACGTGAATCTGCCAAAAATGCAGTCAAAAATCTCGAAGGCGTAAAAGGGATTACAAGCAATATCAAAATCAAATCCGACAATACAGATACCATCGAAAAAGCAGCAATCGAAAAAGCACTTTCTAGAAATTGGAGCATCAATGACAACGATATCGAAGTAAAGGTCAAAGCCAACGAAGTAACGCTGGCAGGAACGGTCGATTCTTATTATCAAAAAGACGAAGCCGAGCGTATTGCTTGGAACGCACCTGGAGTTTGGTCTGTAAACAATGAACTTTCTGTAGGTTATTTTGATTAAATAAATAAAAATTTAATTGGTTATGACTTATTGAAAATTAATTTCTTAATGGTTCTAAATCAATAAAAATTAATAAAAAAAATACAATATTATGATACCAAAAATAGGAATGTCCGAAATTCATTTGCAACGCAGCATCGATTTATTGTCGATTATTTTGTCAGATGAAATGACTTTATATATCAAAACCCGTAAATTTCATTGGAATGTAGCAGGCGAAAGTTTTATGGAATTGCATAAACTTTTCGAAGCACAATACGATGAACTAGAGATAATTATAGATGAAGTTGCCGAAAGAATCAACAAACTTGGAGGCAAAACAATTGGCACAATGAACGAATTTACGTTGTTGTCTAGAATTGTTGAACATCCAAACAAATACCCTGTACAAAAAGCAATGATATCTGAACTTTTGTCCGATCATGAAATGATAATTACCGAACTCCGTAAAGACATCGACGTTTTTGCCGACGAATGTCACGATGTTGGCAGTGCCGACTTACTCACAGGAATTTTACAACAACACGAATCAATCGCTTGGATTTTACGCAGGTATTTGAGTTAGAAAATTTAAAAATCATTAAAATTAAAATTTATGTATTACGAAAACTATTATTGGGGAATGAATATTATTTGGTGGGTTTTATGGGTAATCCTATTATTTTGGATTTTCGCAATTCCGTATGATATTCCAGGACAAAGGCGTAAAAAAGATTCCGCTTTCGATATTTTACAAAAACGTTATGCAAACGGAAGCATAACAGAATCAGAATACAACGACAAGAAAAAAATCTTGGAAGCGGAGTTTAGAAAATAATTTTATTTCCTGCAAGGTTTTTTTTGACCTTGTAGTTATTTATTAATTCAACTTAATGAACCTTAATTTCTTAATGGTTTAAAAAGAAAAAAATTAAATGTTCAATAATTATGAAAGATAAAGATAAATTTCCAAAACCATCAAACGAACAATTAGAAAAAGATGGTTACCCAAAATATCCCGAAAGCGAAGATATTTATAACAAATTCGATAAAGAATTCGATATCGATCCCGAAAATATTGCTAAAAATAAAGAAATAATAAAAATCGATAAAAGCCCAACTTGGAACGAAAAAAATTTCGACCAAGATCATTCTGGAAACGACTTAGATATTCCAGGGTCTGAACTCGATGACGATCAAGAAAATATTGGTAGCGAAGACGAAGAAAATAATGGTTATAGCATTGGTGGTGACAATCACAACGATTTAGACGAAGATAATCAATAAGCAAGGATGAAAATAGCCGTTTTTGGAACCCAATTTTATGAGCGTGACTTTTTCAATAAATACAATATTGGAAACAAACACGAACTGGTATTTTTTGAAGAATCATTAAATTCAGAAACAACTCATTTAGCCAAAGGTTTCGAGGCGGTTTGTGTTTTTGTAACCGATAAAATTGACAAAAATTGCATCGAAAAATTAGCAAGACTAGATGTGAAATTAATCGATTTACGAAGCGCAGGTTACAATAATGTAGATATAGACTCGGCTAAAGTAAATAATATCAAAGTATTACGAGTACCAGCCTATTCACCACAAGCAGTTGCTGAACACGCCATTGCATTGATTTTGACATTAAACAGAAAAACGCATAAATCCTACAATCAAGTTCGCGAAAATAATTTTTCATTGCAACATTTAATGGGTTTCAATTTATACGGAAAAACAATTGGAGTTGTAGGAACAGGAAAAATTGGTCGTGCATTTTGTACTATTATGTTGGGTTTTGGTTGCAAAATAATTGCATTTGACATCAAAGAAAACGAAAATTTAA
>JAYUFL010000104.1:0-1754 GCA_043738745.1 Bacteroidota bacterium | reverse complement strand
TTTTCGGAAAACGAATAATCAACTATTTGAGGAATCAGCAAGTTGGAGAAACCGTTCGTGAACTCGGTTTAGCAGGTCAAACTCAAAAAGCAGGAACGCCAACAATGGGTGGAATAATTATAATTATTGCTACGTTAATTCCTGTTTTGCTACTTACAAAACTGAATAATATTTACATAATTCTACTCATTGTAACTACAATTTGGATGGGAATTATTGGATTTATTGATGATTACATCAAAATTTTCAAAAAAGATAAAGAAGGTTTAAAAGGACGATTCAAAGTCATTGGTCAAGTCGGATTAGGAATAATTGTAGGCTCGGTTTTGTATTTTAGTCCAGCGGTAAACATCCGAACCGATTTACAAAAAACCAATATTGTAATCAACCAAACCGAAAATGTAATAAAACCTGCACCGGTTTACGAAAAATCGACCGCTACAACCATTCCGTTTTTCAAAAACAACCAGTTCGATTACGCCGAAGTTTTGGCTTGGACTGGCGATGGATATCAAAAATGGGCTTGGTTAATTTTTATACCAATTGTAATTTTTATCATCACAGCAGTTTCTAACGGCGCAAATCTTACGGACGGAATCGATGGATTAGCGGCAGGAACATCGGCAATTTCGGTAATTGCATTGGGTATTTTTACGTTTGTTTCAGGAAATATTATTTTCTCGAGTTACCTCAATATTATGTATATACCAAATTCGGGCGAAATGACCGTTTTTATAGCCGCATTTGTCGGAGCATTAGTTGGATTTTTATGGTACAATTCCTATCCAGCATCAGTATTTATGGGCGACACAGGAAGTTTGACCATTGGCGGAATTATTGCTGTTTTGGCAATTGCTGTTCGTAAAGAAATGCTAATTGTGTTGTTTTGTGGTATTTTCTTAGCAGAAAGTGCTTCGGTAATTATTCAGGTTTTTTATTTTAAATACACCAAAAATCGATATGGCGAAGGTCGAAGAATTTTCCTAATGTCGCCATTACATCATCATTATCAGAAAAAAGGCTATCACGAAAGCAAAATTGTAACCCGATTTTGGATTGTTGCGATTTTCTTGGCGATTTTATCTATTGTAACTCTTAAGCTAAGATAAATTTAAATTTTGGGCGTTACCACAAGGGTCGGGCTTTGCATTACAATCTTTTTCGAGGCAGAAAAAGCCTCAAAAAAGGATTTCCATTTCAATCCCTAACGCGAAAATAGAAATATTAAAGAAAATTTTTAATTCATGAAAAGACTAGTAATTCTTGGCGGTGGCGAAAGCGGAATTGGAACAGCAATTCTTGCAAAACAAAAAGGTTACGACGTTTTTGTGTCCGATTTTGGAAAAATAAAAGATACATACAAGGAAGTGCTTATTATAAACGGAATCGCTTGGGAGGACGAAAAACATACCGAAAACCTAATTCTCAATGCCGATTTGGTTATGAAAAGTCCAGGAATTCCGGATAAATCACCAATAGTAAAAAAACTTAAGGAAAAAAACATTCCTGTGATTTCCGAAATTGAGTTTGCCGCATCATTCACAAATGCAAAAACTATAGGAATTACAGGAAGCAACGGCAAAACAACAACAACAATGCTTGTGTATCATTTGCTAAAATCGGCAGGATTGAATGTTGGACTAGGTGGAAATATAGGAAAAAGTTTTGCTTGGCAAGTTGCAGTGGATAATTTCGATTATTATGTTTTAGAATTGAGTAGTTTTCAATTAGACGGAAACATAGATTATCGTCCA
>JAYUFL010000103.1:0-13696 GCA_043738745.1 Bacteroidota bacterium | reverse complement strand
ATCCTGCGATTTTGACAGATGAGGTTGTTGGCGAACAAGCCACAATCGTTTTTGCTGATGCTCAAAAAATGTTGAAACAATTATTAGAAGAAAAATGGCTAACTGCCAAAGGCGTTTATGGAATTTTTGAGGCAAATACAGTTAATGATGATGATATAATCCTCCCCAACCCCTCCGAAGGAGGGGCTATAAGCTTCATCACGTTAAGACAGCAAAGTTTGAAAACCTCTGGTGCACCAAACATTGCTTTAGCCGATTTTATTGCTCCAAAAGATTCTGGAATTCAAGATTATATGGGTTGTTTTTGTGTAACTACAGGATTTGGTGTAGATGAAAAAGCATTGGAATTCGAAAAAGATTTAGACGATTATAATTCGATTTTAATAAAAGCATTGGGCGACCGATTTGCCGAAGCATTTGCCGAATATTTGCATCTAAAAATCAGAAAAGAAATTTGGGGATATGCCTCTGATGAAAGTTTATCAAATCAAGATTTAATCAAAGAAGAATACAACGGAATTCGTCCAGCACCAGGATATCCTGCTTGTCCAGACCATTTGGAGAAACCAACAATTTTTAAATTATTGAATGTCGAAGAAGAAATTGGAGTAATATTAACCGAAAGTATGGCAATGTGGCCAACATCATCAGTTTCAGGATATTATTTTGGACATCCAGAAAGTAAATATTTTGGACTCGGAAAAATAAAAGAAGACCAAGTTATAGATTACGCCAAACGAAGAGGAATTTCGACAGAAAAAGCAATGAAATGGTTGGCGCCAAATATTGCAGATTAAAAAAATGTTTAAGGTTTCAAGTTGATCGATAAACTTGAAATCTAAAACCTAAAATTTATAACAAAAGAAAAATGAAAGTAACACAACATATAGAAAACATAAAAGGAAAACCTTTGTTTTCATTCGAAATTCTTCCGCCACTAAAAGGGCAAAATATTCAGTCTATTTTTGATGGAATAGATCCGTTAATGGAATTTGAACCGCCATTTATCGACGTGACTTATCATCGGGAAGAATACGAATATAAGGAGTTGCCAAGCGGATTGTTAGAAAAAAAAATCGTAAAAAAACGACCAGGAACAGTTGGTATTTGTGCTGCAATCCAAAATAAATACCATGTCGATGCTATTCCTCATATACTTTGTGGTGGATTCAACAAAGAAGACACCGAAAATTTATTGATAGATTTAGATTTCTTAGGTATTGATAATGTTGTGGCTTTGCGTGGCGATGCTTTAAAAACCGAAACCTATTTCAAACCCGAAAAAGCAGGAAACGAATATGCAAGTGATTTAGTTTTGCAAATTGCCAACCTAAATAAAGGAATTTATCTTGATGAAGATTTACAAAATTCGGCTAAAACCAATTTTTGTATTGGCGTTTCGGCATATCCCGAAAAACATATGGAAGCACCAAGTTTGGATTCGGATATTCATTTCTTGAAACAAAAAATCAAAAACGGAGCAGAATATATTATCACTCAAATGTTTTTTGATAATAAAAAATTTTTCGATTTAGTTGCTAAATGTCGTGCAGCAGGAATTACAGTTCCAATAATTCCAGGTTTGAAACCCATTGCAACCAAAAAACAATTGAACTTAATTCCACATAGATTTTCATTAGAATTACCCGACGATTTAATTATGTCGATCGTTAAAGCAAAAGATAACGATGCTGTAAAACAAATCGGTATTGAATGGTGCATTCAACAAAGTAAAGAAATTGTTGCTGCAGGATTTTCGGCATTGCACTATTATTCTATGGGAAAACCAGACAATATTAGAGCCATCGCAAAAGAAGTATTTTAGGATAAATATAATTCATTTTAAAACCGCTTAGATTTGATGTTATAAAAGTTGAAATTCCATTATATTTGCACTTCATAAAATCAAAATGAAGTATTTTTATCTTTTATTTTTATTAACTTCAGGAATTTTATTTTCTCAAGAAAAAAATAAAATATTTGCAGTTGATATAGATTATTTTTCGGGAAATATTTTCAAACATTCCAACGATTTGAGCCATTTGGTTACGGGACATCCCGATGGTTTTATGTTGAGTTTATCTCGAAAAACCTTTGGAAATCAAGAGTGGGAACAGGTTTACAATCATCCCGATTTTGGCGGTTATTTTATGTATCAAGATTTTAAAAATCAATATCTTGGAAATGTTATTGCTATTGGTGTTCATTACAACTTCTATTTTTGGCGACGACAATTGCAATTTAAAATTGCTCAAGGAATTGGTATGGTTTCGAATCCTTACGATAAACTTACGAACAACAAAAATGGTGCTTTTGGGTCTAAATTCATGGCAAATATAAATTTAGCATTAGAATATAAAAAACAAAATTTAATTAGTAATTTTGGATTTCAGACAGGATTTCTCTTTACACATTTCTCAAATGGAAGAATGAAAACACCAAATAGCGGTATTAATACTTTTAGTGTAAATGTAGGTATAAACTATAATTTTGATAAAAATTTAGCATTTAGAAAAGACACAATACTATCAAAAATTAATTATCTAGAACCAATAAAATATAGTTTTGTGTTTCGATCTGGCGTTAACGAAAGTCCTGTAATCAACTCAGGACAACATCCGTTTTATCATATTTCTGCCTATGCAGATAAGCGATTCAATAGAAAAAGCGCCATACAATTTGGTGCTGAATTATTCCTGACAACTTCTTTCAAAGATTTCATTTTCTATCAATCGCAAGCCTATCCTACTAAAAATATAAATCCAAATACAGATTATAAACGAGTTGGAATTTTTGTAGGACATGAGTTGTTTATCAACAGACTTTCGTTCGAAGCACAACTTGGATATTATATCTATCAGCCTTATAAATTTGATTTTCCAATATATGATCGACTCGGAATTAAATATTATTTTACAAAAAATGCCTTCACTGAAGTATCCCTAAAAACGCATGCTTTTTTTGCAGAAGCATTAGAATTTGGAATAGGAGTTCGATTATAATTTTATAAAAATGAAAAAAACACTTTATGTTTTCTTGATATTTTTGCTGATTTCTTGTTCTAAACCTTCGAGTTGTGTGGAGTCAACAGGAAGTTCGGTTTCTAAAGAATTTTCGGTTGCAAATTTCGAAAAAATAAAAGTTTACAACGGCATTGAACTTATTATTAAACAAGGGACAACTCAAAAAGTTGAGGTTGTTACAGGCGAAAATCTTATATCGGATATTGAAGTAAAAGTAGAAAGTGGAATGTTAATTTTGACGGACAAAACCACCTGTAATTGGGTTCGAGAATATGGACAAACCAAAATATATGTTACATCGCCAAACATAACCGATGTAATTTCTAAAACCGAAAAAAATATTTCTTCTAATGGAATTTTGACTTATCCTATTTTCAGAATGCAATCGTTAGATCTTTCTGATGGCGCTGGAACTGGCGATTTCAGCATTCAGATAAATAATAATCAAGTTGTAATTGAGAGTAATAATGTTGCTAATTTTTATCTTTCTGGAACTACTGATAATCTAGTTTCAAATTTCTATGAAGGTCAAGGTAGGGTAGAGGCCACAAGTTTGATTGCTAATACAATTTCTGTTTTTCAGCGAGGTGCGAGCGACATGATTTTGAACCCACAAACTAAGATTGAAGGAAATATTTATAGTACTGGAAATGTAATTTGCAGGACTCATCCTGCAACAGTAAATGTAATTCAGCATTATCAGGGACGGTTAATTTTTAACTAAATAAAAAATCAATGTGAGATTTACAATCTAAATTTTATTTGCAATTCCTTTTTCTTTTTTTTCGCTTCCCACAAACGAATATTCAAACGAATACGAATTCTTATTAGTAGAAAGTATTCTCATTGAAATTGCTTTTTTTTCCATCATATTTTTTGGATGCAATTTTTGCAAAACAAATTCGCAATCATTTACCCAACGCACAGACGCTGTGTCGGTTTTGCCTTCGTAAGTTTCGATTTGTAAATCTTTGGTTCTTTCGAAAATAGTAACTTTTTTTATGCCATCAATTTCTTGAACGAACTCGAATTTTCCTTTTTTGTATAATTCACAGTTACATTCTTGGTCATAACATGAATTTAAAATTAAGAATATTGGCAATAATACTATTTTTTTACTCAAATTTTCTATTATTTTTTTTCGGTTTTCGTGACCCGAGCCTAAAAGGCGAACACACGCAGTAATATTTGATTTCATTGTAGTTTTTTTAATTCATCATCCGTAAAATTCTTGATGCTTTTTTCTTTAGCAAATTTATCAGAATTATAACTATTTGATTTGTTTTTAGGAATCGAAAGGCTTTCCCAATCAGTAGTTTTTAGCATTTTAGCATAAAAAACTATTTGCCCAACATGATACGGATAATGCGCCAATTGCCTGTTTATTGCATCCTGAATCGTATGTCCTTCGTTTCGGATGTATATTATGGTAAAAAGTTGGTTGGGTTTTACAGAATCAAAAGCCTCAAAAAAACAATCCCAACCTTTGTGCCATGTTGCTAAAAGTTCTTGTTTTGTAGTTATAGTTTCATCGAATTCAGCATCGCGATTACGCCATTCTTTTTCACCATCGGTTGTCAAAAAATCCGTCCAACGTGATAACATGTTACCTGATAAGTGTTTTACGATTGTGGCAATGGAATTGGTATCTTCATTCAAACTAACAAATAATTGGTTTTCCTCAAGTTGATTTATTGCTTTTTCGGCAATGTTTTTGTAGTACAAAAATTGCTTTTTTACACTTTCAAGATAATTGTTATTAATTTCCATTTCAATGATTTTTAATTAACAACGATATCATATTTATCTAAAAGCCCTAAAATTCCAGATGTCGAAAATTTGGCTTTCTTTATCGGATTGTATTCTGGATCTATTTTGTAATTAAATGCTGATGTAAAATCGGTTCCAGCCAAAATGGTTTCGTTGAAAATTGTATTATCGAGATTACAATTTTCGAAATTAGAATTGGTTAAATTGGCACCAATAAAAGTAACTTCTTTCAATGAACAAGAATTGAATTTGGTTTTTACCATTTTTTTATTGGCAAACGAAGCATAATCCAAAACGCAATCTTGAAACTCGACTTTAAACAAGAAATCATCGCAATTGTGAAATAAAATCCCCAATAATTTGCAGTTTTTAAAAAATACAGTTTTTAAACTTACATTCGTCATCTGCAACATCGAAAGGTTGCAATCAATAAATTCACAATCGATAAATGAGTTGTATGAAAAATCGGCATTCGAGAAATCGCAATTCTTGAAAACACAATCTTCGAATTCACGATTATTGAGTTTAGCATTTACAAGATTTGCTTTTTCGTAAGTTTGGTTTATGTTTATTAGGTTCTCCATTATTTATCGAACATACTTTTCATAATTGTTTTTATCCCTATAAACATCAAAAACATGGCACTTAAACAAAATGCAATTCCGACAATTAGCACCAAAATATGCCATTTGTTGATTAAATTCATTTGAGAATTATAAATTACCGATGGTCCAATAAAAAACAAAGGCAATGAACCCGATAAATACTGAACTCCTTTTGAAAGGGTTTTTTTGTTTGTAGGCATTTTATTTATTTTTTTAAATTATCAATGGCATTTCGAACATTGCCATATTTGGATAGTAATTCCGAACCTTTTTCGTAAGAAACTTCGATTTCGGACATTATCATTTTTACGCCACGATCGATTAATTTATCATTCGAGAGTTGCATATCGATCATTTTATTGCCTTTCACTTTGCCTAATTGTATCATTGTTGCGGTTGTTATCATGTTCAAAACCAATTTTTGAGCAGTACCGCCTTTCATTCTCGAACTTCCCGTTAAGAATTCTGGACCCACAACAACCTCTATCGGAAATTTGGCAGTTTTGGATAATGGTGAACCTTCGTTGCAAGTGATACAACCTGTTAGAATATTGTTTTCGTTGCATTTTTCTAAACCGGCAATAACATAAGGAGTTGTGCCAGAAGCAGCGATACCAATAACAACATCATTTATATTGACATTAAATTTAGATAAGTCAATCCAAGCATTTTCGGTATTGTCTTCGGCATTTTCGACCGCTTTTCGGATTGCAAAATCTCCACCAGCAATAATTCCGTTGACCAAATCGTGTGAAACTCCAAAAGTTGGAGGACATTCTGATGCGTCTAGAATTCCTAATCGTCCAGATGTTCCTGCGCCAATATAGAAAATTCTGCCACCAAGTTTCAATTTCAAAATAATTTCGGTTACTAATTTTTTAATTTGTGGCAATGATTTTTCGACTGCAAATGGTACGGTTTTATCTTCGGTATTAATATTCGAGAGTAATTCTTGAATAGACATTTTTTCTAAATGTTCGTATTTGGATGTTTGTTCGGTAGTTTTTATGAAAGTCATTTGTATGAAAAATAAATTTTACTTATGTAAAGTTACAAAGATTTTACAGAAAATAGGCTAACCCAATTCCGATAATAATCATCGAAATTTTTGCAGTATTAAATTTATGTCCTTCGCTACTTTCAAAAATTATAGTGGACGAAATATGAAATAAAATTCCGATTACGATTGCTGTAATTTCGGTATAATATTGATTTAGAAATGTTAAATAATCTGCAAGAAACGTTCCTAGTGGAGTCATTATGGCAAAAGTAAACATGAAAACGAAAATTGCTTTTTTATTTAAGTTTGAATTTATGAAAAATGTAGTTAAAATGATGGCAATTGGTAAATGATGAATAGCAATTCCGGTGGCTAATTCCGAATGTCGATTTACAGGGAAACCTTCTAAAAGTGCGTGAATACAGAGCGAAATAAAAAGTAACCAAGGAATTTGAGTCATTTTTTCGTGACCGTGTACATGTCCGTGTTCGGCTCCTTGTGAAAAGAATTCTAGTACGATTTGAAATAAAATCCCAACCATAATGTAAATTCCAATTGATTTATTTCTTGAATCGTAAATCTCTGGTAATAAATGAATTACGGTTAACGATAACAAAAATGAACCACTAAACGCCAACAGCAATTTGAGATTGGTTTTGTTTTGAGGTTTCAAAAACAAAGCAATTGAATAGCCCAAAAACACTGAGAATAGGGGTAAAATAAAGTTCATTTTATTTAAAAATCATGATTAATCGTTCGCTATCGATTTTATGATACTTTTTGAGTTTATAATCTCCAAAAGTATCCAAAAGAAAAATCCCTGCTTTGTCCATCAATTCTTGAAAATCTTGAAGCGTAAAGGCTCGAACTTTCTCGGTAAAATGATAGATTTTACCCTTATCTTCAAAATTAATTTCTTTAAAAATATAACCATTTTGATGGTATCGCTTAATTTTAAAATTAATTTCTTCTACAGTTTTGTTTTCTTCGGGAATTAAATTTGCAATAACATGGTTTACATTCATAAAATCGATAACTCCAAAACCATATTCCGAAAGACTTTCTTTGATTGAGATTAGAGTTTTTAAATTATCATCTTCATTTTCGAAATAGCCAAAACTTGTAAAAAGATTAAAAATTCCGTCGAATTTTTCTTCAAATGGTTCACGCATATCGTGTACGCGAAAATGTAAGGTTTCGTTTGTGTTTTTCGTCGCAGTTGCAATGCTATTTTCGGATAAATCTACACCCAAAACATCGTAACCTAATTGATTTAAATAAATAGAATGTCGTCCTTTTCCGCAAGCCAAATCCAAAACCTTTGAACCATCGTCCATGTTGAGATAATGTGTTAGATTATCCATGAAAATTTGGGCTTCACGATAATTTCTATCTTTGTAAAGTATATGATAATAAGGCGAATCGAACCAAGAATCGAACCATTTTTTGGTTATTACTTGTCCGTTATTTGAGTATTTTGAAGAATCTGACATTTATTATTTTTTGAAAACCATATAAAAATACAAATTTAGACTATTTTTGCAGAATATTGCAAGTTTGGAATTTGTTATTGTAATTGATATTGGAAATGGAAAATTTTAGAATGATTGCAAAAACCTTTTTTGGTTTTGAAGAAATATTAGCCAACGAACTCAAAATGCTTGGCGCACAAGATGTGGAGCAAGGCGTTCGCATGGTTAGTTTTAAGGGCGATAAAGGTTTTATGTATAAAGCCAACTTATCGTTAAGAACGGCATTGAAAATTTTAAAACCTATTTACTTTTTTAAAGCACGGAACGAACAAGATTTATACAAAGGTATTTCGGCTGTAAATTGGTCTAAATTTTTGAGTGCAAATCAAACTTTTGTAATCGATGCTACAGTACATTCGGACTATTTTAATCATACTGAATTTGTTTCGCAAAAATCTAAAGACGCCATAGTTGATCAATTTAGAGAGCGAACAGGACAACGTCCGAGCATCGAAAAAGCCCATCCCGATTTGAGAATTAATATTCATATCGATAAAGATCAGGTTTCTGTAGCACTTGATACTTCTGGAAATTCGTTGAACCAACGTGGGTACAGAACGGCAACCAATATTGCTCCTATAAACGAAGTTTTAGCGGCAGGAATTTTGTTGCTTTCGGGTTGGGATGGGCAAACCGATTTTTTGGATCCCATGTGTGGTTCGGGAACTTTCCTTGCCGAAGCAGCAATGATTGCCTGCAATATTCCAGCAAATATAAATCGAAAAGAATTTGCTTTCGAAAAATGGAACGATTGGGATAACGATTTGTTCGACAATATTTCGGATAGTTTATTGAAAAGAATTCGGGAATTTCACCATACAATTATTGGTTACGACAAAGCGCCGAGTGCGGTTCAAAAAGCAAAAGATAATATTAAAAATGCTAATTTAGACGAATATGTAAAAATTGAGGAACGCAACTTTTTTGATACCGAAAAAACTATCGAAGGAAAACTTCATATAACTTTTAATCCGCCTTATGATGAGCGTTTGGACATACAGATGGAGGAATTTTACAAAAACATTGGCGATACGCTAAAGAAAAATTATCCAGGAACAAATGCTTGGTTTATTACAGGAAATCTAGATGCACTAAAGTTTGTTGGACTAAAACCATCCCGAAAAATAAAACTTTTTAACGCAAGTATTGAAGCACGTTTAGTAAAATACGAAATGTACGAAGGGAGTAAACGAACCAAGTTTCAAAATTTAAAAGAGGACTAGTAAATTTACTAATTATTCAAATTACAACCTTAATTTAAGGTTTTGTAATTAATTTAAATTTTTTATCAAATCAATTTTTCAGCCAAGTTTCTTTTAATTTTGTTTTACTCAAATCGGTTGCCTGAAAACTTTTGGCTGCTTGATAGGTCAGTTTTACTTTGCCTTTTAACATTTGTTGTTTACCATTACGTTTAATGTCAATAGTAATATATTCGCCTTGTTTCCATGTTGCAGCAACAGAAATCATTTCATTCAAATTGTCGAAATTATACTTTTTGTTATTAATAGATGTAATTATGTCGTTGGTTTGTAGTCCAATTTTATCTAAAAAATCGTTTGTTTGATTATCCGAAATCACAGAAATTTCTTTGGTTTCTTTGTTTGTTTTTATTAATGCTTTTTGCCCATCAAAAAAAGGATTATTTCCTTTTTTGACATCAAGTTTAGTTATTCCCATTTTTTCTAAAAAAGTAAGATATGGTATTGGTGTGATTCCAGAAACGTATGTTTTTAAAAAAATTCCAACCTCAGGATAAGTCAATTGTGTTATTTTGTCAAAAAGTTCGGAGTCGCTAAAAGCCTTATTTACTCCATATTCCAAAGAAAGGTTTCTCATTAAATCCAAAATACCATGCTCGCCATTGCTTTTTTCTCTTATAATTATGTCCAAACACATTCCAATTAACGCACCTTTTTCGTAAACATTATTATATTGCGCTTTGTAGGGTTCTACAATTACATTCTTACTCATAGTTGTAAAAGGCATTTTGTCGTTCATAGCATTGGCATGTTCTATTTTTTCAGTCATTCTTTTATAGAAATTGCCTTCAGAAATTAAACCTTGATTTATTTGGAAAAGATTTGCAAAATATTCCGTAACACCTTCATAAAGCCATAAATGCTCAGACATTATTGGAGATCCATAATTAAAATTCTGAATTTCTAGAGAATGGATTGACAAAGGAGTAACAATATGAAAAAATTCATGCGAGACCACATCTTTTAATGCTTCAGAGAGTTGTTCTATTCCCATAATTTCGGGCAAAACTACTGTCGTGGCAGTTGGGTGCTCCAGCGCTCCAAAACCATGAGCATCTGGGGTTTTTATATCTGACAAATAAATAAGTACACTGTATTTTTTGGTGGAATTAAAATTACCAAGAAATTTTTTTTGAGCAGTCATAACTTTTTTCATCTCTGGCGTTATCATTTCTGCGGTTACTCGATTGTTGGGAGAAAAAACAGCAATCAGAATTTCCATACCATTTACATCAAAAGTTGTATAATTTGGTTTAGAATACATAACTGGATTTTCGACTAATTGCGCATATCGATTGGTTTCAAAAATATCGGTAGTGGTACTTGCATCAATATCGGTCATCGATGTTGCTCCCCAAAGTAACGAAGGATGTGAAATAGTGATACGATAAGGCAACTCCATGAAATTCGAAAAACTACCAATAAAACAATGTGTGTTTACAAGATAGTTTTCGGGAGAAATATTAGAACCTGCAGGCGAAAAAATTTCGTGAGTGGATTCCACATCAAAAGTATCGTTTACTAAATATGTAATTTTATCTAATGTTTTTGCATTGGAAATAGACCAAGAATTAGTATCTTTTTTTGTAACACTCAATTCTAAACCATTCGAGTCAAAGGCTTTTAGATTTTCTATAAATGTACCATAATTATCTTCGGAATAGGTTCCAGGAATAATTTTTGGAATACTATATATTGTTTCATCGGTTAAAATCACTGGAGCATTAATTGAAACTAAAACTTTATCATTCTGAACGTTTATTAAATCAATAGCAACATCAACTCGGTTAATTGTTTTTATTCTGGGTACTATTTCTTGCTTTTTTGTGGTTTTATATGATATTATATTTGCGGTTTTACAACCAAAAAATGAAATTATTAATACTAATGTTACTATACTCTTTTTCATGTTTTTTAAAATTTGATACTGGGTTGTAAAAATACTAAAAATGTTGAATCTCTTATTTACAATTTAAATGAATTTTGAATTATAAAATCTATTTCTAGTTTTGAAACGTTCGGAGTTTAGATTATATTTGCAATTCAAAATCAAAAAATATGTTCAGTAATCTTAGTGATAAATTAGATAAAGCCTTACAAGTACTAAAAGGTCACGGAAAAATATCCGAAATTAACGTTGCCGAAACGCTCAAAGAAGTACGTCGTGCGTTGTTAGATGCCGATGTCAATTTTAAAATAGCCAAAGATTTTACAACCAAAGTAAAAGAAAAAGCCATTGGTCAAAACGTACTCACAACTTTACAGCCTGGACAATTGTTGGTTAAATTGGTCAAAGACGAGTTAGTTGAATTAATGGGTGGTGAGGTTTCAGGAATCAATCTTTCGGGAAATCCAACTGTAATTTTAATGTCGGGTTTACAAGGTTCTGGAAAAACAACTTTCTCTGGAAAATTAGCCAACTTTTTAAAAACAAAAAAGAGCAAAAAACCTCTTTTGGTCGCTTGTGATGTGTATCGCCCTGCGGCAATAAATCAATTACACGTTGTTGGAGGTCAAATAAATGTTGAGGTATATTCGGAATTAGGAAATACAGATCCTGTTCAAATTGCAACCAATGCAGTTAAATATGCTAAAGAAAAAGGTTTTAATGTTGTGATTGTCGACACCGCAGGTCGTTTGGCTGTTGATACCGAAATGATGGACGAAATTTCGCGTATTCACAAAGCAATTCAACCACAAGAAACCTTGTTCGTTGTAGATGCCATGACGGGACAAGATGCTGTAAACACTGCAAAGTCCTTCAATGATATATTGAATTTTGATGGAGTAATTTTAACAAAATTAGATGGTGATACTCGAGGTGGAGCAGCAATTTCTATAAAATCGGTAGTTAACAAACCAATTAAATTTGTTGGAACTGGCGAAAAAATGGATGCGATTGATGTGTTCTATCCAGATCGTATGGCAGAACGAATCCTCGGAATGGGTGATGTGGTGTCTCTAGTAGAGCGTGCTCAAGAACAATTTAATGAAGAAGAAGCCCGAAAAATTCAAAAGAAAATTGCAAAAAACGAATTTGGATTTGATGATTTCCTTTCTCAAATACAGCAAGTAAAAAAAATGGGTAATATGAAAGATCTGATGGGAATGATTCCTGGAGCATCAAAAGCCATGAAAGATGTTGAAATTCAAGACGATGCGTTTAAACATATTGAAGCAATAATACATTCCATGACGCCACTCGAAAGAACTAAACCTTCTTTAATCGATGTTAAACGTAAAGCCCGAATTGCAAAAGGTGCTGGTCGAAAAGTTGAAGAAGTCAATCAACTGATGAAGCAATTTGATCAAATGAGTAAAATGATGAAAATGATGCAAGGACCAGGCGGAAAAAATATGATGAAAATGATGGGCGGAATGAAAGGTGGAATTCCTGGAATGAAATAAAATTTGTAGAAACGCAACTTATTGCGTTTATTTTTATAATTCAAAATAAATTACTATGGTTTTATTAGACGGAAAAAAAATTTCAGGCGACATCAAAAACGAGATTACTGCCGAAGTTGATTTGATGAAGAAAAACAACGAAAAAGT
The DNA here is from genome assembly GCA_043738745.1 of Bacteroidota bacterium. GTDB lineage: Bacteria > Bacteroidota > Bacteroidia > Flavobacteriales > Flavobacteriaceae > Flavobacterium. The sequence goes on along the minus strand of JAYUFL010000103.1, from coordinate 949 downwards.
GCCACATCTCGCAGCAATTATTGTAGGTAGCGATGGTGCGAGTATGACTTATGTTGCTAATAAAGTGCGTGCTTGTGAACGAGTTGGTTTTGATTCAACCTTAGTAAAAATGCCTAGCACAACCTCTGAAACCGAATTGTTAAAGAAAATAAAAAAACTCAACGAAGACGATAACATCGATGGTTTTATTGTGCAATTGCCACTACCAGAGCAAATTGATACTCAAAAAGTGCTAATGGCAATCGATCCAAGCAAAGATGTTGATGGTTTTCATCCAGAAAATTTTGGAAAAATGGCATTGGATATGACCACTTTTATTCCTGCAACTCCTTTTGGTATTTTGGAATTATTAGAACGTTATAATGTTGAAACCAAGGGAAAACACACAGTTGTTATTGGTAGAAGCCACATTGTCGGTCGCCCAATGAGTATTTTAATGGGGCGAAAAGGTTTTCCTGGAAATTCGACAGTAACATTAACACATAGTTACACCAAAAATATTTCGCAAATCACTACTCAAGCCGATATAATTATCACAGCACTTGGAGTTCCTAATTATCTAAAAGCAGAAATGGTGAAAGACGGTGCCGTCGTTATTGACGTTGGTATTACTCGTGTTGCAGATGAAACTATTGAGAAAGGTTATACAATTGTTGGCGATGTAGATTTTGAAAATGTGAGTAAAAAAGCCTCTTTTATAACTCCAGTTCCTGGAGGAGTTGGACCAATGACCATTGCAATGTTATTAAAAAATACGCTTTTAGCCAGAGAGCAACGACGGATGAAATAGATTTTGTATATGAACAATTTGTATTTTTAACATTTAAAAAACCCCCATTAGAAAATAAACTTTAGACTGCACCCAAAAAGTTAGACAAATTTATAATTAATTTTGATAATAATGAGTTCGATATTTTATCGGGCTCATTTTGTTTAAATTTGATTTAAT
>JAYUFL010000102.1:0-5031 GCA_043738745.1 Bacteroidota bacterium | reverse complement strand
TGATATGATGTAAGCCTCCAGCCCCCTAGCCCCCGAAGGGGGAACTCCTATGTTTGTAATTAAATCGTTGTTATTCATTATTTGAATTTTATATTTTTCGACTAAATTTTCTGCAGTTTCGCCCATTGCATCCGTGCCATACATTTCGTGAAGTTTTGGATTGATAAATCGCCATCCGAAACTGGTATCAAACATTTTAGAATCGGTTCCATACGCCGATGATGGTTTGGAAACTACTAACGGTCCACGTGTCATATTCTCGATTCCACCTGCGATGAAAATGTGTCCATCGCCTGCTTTTATGGCTCGATTGGCGTGAATGATGGCCGATAATCCTGAACTGCAAAGTCTATTTACGGTTTCGCCAGGAACGGTTTCGGGCAATCCTGCTAATAATAATGACATTCGAGCGACATTACGATTGTCTTCACCTGCTTGATTGGCACAACCCATAATCACGTCATCGTAAGCGTCTTTTGGAATGTTTGGATTGTTTTCTACTACAGTTTTAATTACCAATGCTCCTAAATCGTCCGCACGAACTGATGCTAGTGTTCCTTGATATGATCCGATTGGAGTTCGAACTCCTGATATGATGTAAGCCTCCAGCCCCCTAGCCCCCGAAGGGGGAACTCCTATGTTTGTAATTAAATCGTTGTTATTCATTATTTGAATTTTATATTTTATTAAATTTTCAAAATTATCCTGAAATTACCCCTTTGGGGGTTAGGGGGCTACCAATCTTTATTGGTTCTATAAACGACTCCTTTGAAGAGTGCTACCAATTCGTCTCCTCGTTTTACTTCAATTATATTAAAACCTAATTTATTATTTACTTTTTCTATTACACTTTCTGCAATTAAATAATCGCCTTCGTTTACTGCTTCGATGTGATTTATTGAAGTTTCGATGGAAACAGCAAACTTTCCGTGTGTATTGGCGGCAAATCCAAATGCGGTATCTGCTAAACTGTATGTTATTCCGCCGTGGGCTTTATTCATACTGTTGAGCATTTCTTTGCGAACGGTCATTGCGACTTTGCATCGACCAATTTCGCATTCGAGTATTTCAATGCCGAGCCATTGGCTGTAATTGTCTTGACTTAACATTTTATATGGAATTTTTTCTCCGTTCATTTAATTTAAACCATTAAGGTATTAAGTGTGATTAAGCATTTAGTAGAAAAATTTTATTTTCTCGTTTCAATTTCCTTAAAATCGGACTGCACCTATATCTATCTTCGTGGTATTCGTTGTATAAACTGTCTAGTTTTTCGACACACCAATCGATGCCTTTTTCGTTAGCCCAAGATAATAATCCTTTTGGATAATTGACGCCTTTGGTCATTGCATTGTCGATATCTTTTGCGGAAGCAACGTTTAAAAACAAGGCTTCGGCGGCTTCGTTTATTAACATTACAAGAATTCTTTCGAAGATTATTTGTAAGATTGCTTCATCCCTCGCAATTACATTTTGATTCCTCGCAATTACATTGTAGTTATAAAAACCTCTACCTGATTTTCTTCCGTAAAAACCTGCTTCGACTAATCGTTTTTGAGTGAATGATGGTTTGTATTTTTGGTCGAAATAAAATGCTGTAAAAACGGTTTCGGTTACTGTATAATTGACATCGTTTCCTATGAAATCCATTAATTCGAATGGTCCCATTTTAAAATTTCCAATGGTTTTCATTGCATAATCGATTGTTTCAAATGATGCAAATCCTTCTTCGTAAATGCGTAATGCTTCGCTGTAAAATGATCTTGCCACTCGGTTTACAATAAATCCTGGCGTATCTTTGGCAACTGCAACTACTTTTTTCCAATCGGAAATGATTTGAGTAGTTTTTTGTAAAACTTCGTCGCTTGTTTGAATGGCTGGAATGACTTCAACCAATTGCATTAATGGTGCTGGATTGAAGAAATGTATTCCAATTACTCGTTCCGATTTTTGGCAAGAACTCGCAATTGATGTTATAGATAATGAAGATGTATTGGATGCTAAAATGCAATTTTCTGAAACGATTTTTTCTAAATCGGAGAATAATTTTCGCTTTATTTCGAGATTTTCAATGATGGCTTCGATAACTAAATCGGAATTTGACAACTCCAACATCTCATTCACATAAGTGATATTATTTGAAATTCTTGATTTTTCGAATGCTTCGATTTTACCTTTTTCGAGTAATTTAGAAAGTGTATTTTCAAGATTGGTTTTGCTTTTTGCTAAAGCGTCTTTATTGGTATCGAAAAGTTTTACAGCACAACCCGAAGTTGCAGCCACTTGTGCGATGCCACTTCCCATTGTTCCTGAACCTATTATTGCAACATTTATTTTATTCATAATCATTTAATATATGTTGAAAATCCTCTTTACTTGGTAAAATTGTTTGATACTTTGAAGCAAAAATTTGCGAATTATTTATTGGTAAAGTTATTTCTACCAATGATTGCTTTTTGTCTTTACAAAGTATAATTCCAATTGTTGAATTTTCGGTTTCTGATTTTAGAAATCTATCATAATAGTTAACATACATTTGCATTTGTCCTAAATCTTGATGTGTTAACTTTCCAATTTTCAAATCAATTAAGACAAAACATTGTAGCAATCGATTATAAAAAACTAAATCAACTCTAAAATGTTCTTCTTCAAATGTAAATCTAACTTGTCGTCCTCCAAAGAAAAAACCTTTCCCTAGTTCTAACATAAATTTCTCAATCTGATTTATTATTGCCGATTCTAAATCTGTTTCCGAATAACAATCTTTTTCTTCAAGACCTAAAAATTCAAGAATTAAGGGTTCTTTAATAATGTCGTTTGTGTTTTCTACAATTTGTCCATTTCTTACAATTTGTAAAATTTCTTCTTTATTTTTACTTAAACTTATTCTTTCGAATAAGCCTGTATTGAATTGTCGTTCTAAATCTTTTAATTTCCAATGATTTAGAAATGATTCTATTTCATAAAATTGTCTTTCTTTTTCATCTTCAATTCTCATTAAAAACATATAATGAGACCAACTTATCGGCAATATTTTAACAGTTGAATTATTATTGTCAGAAATCCTCAACTCATTTGAGGAATTTTGAAATACTTGAGAAATCCTCAAGTCGTTTGAAGAAATTGAATACATATTATAAAAGTTACGCATTCGCTCCAAATTGGGAACAGAAAATCCTTTTAATCCTTTTTTGGTTAAATCTTCCGAAACTATTTTCAAAAGATTCGAACCATATTCTGCTCGTTTTTCTCCATTTTGAAACTCTTCAATAATCATTCTTCCAATTTCAAAATAAGTCATAACCATAGCAGAATTTGCAAAAGAAGCAACCTTGCTTTTAGCATCAATAATAAGTGAAACTATTTTATTACTTAAATCAATCATTTAATTTTTTTTATTCGATGAAAATCGAGCCAATTAAATAGGTTTTTGCTTTTCCAGAAATCAAAACTCGGTCGCCTTTTTGTTCGCAAGATAAAAACCCTTTTCTTTCGGATAATTGAATGGCAGAAAGTTTGGATTTATTCAATTTTTCGCTCCAATATGGAATTAAGGAGCAATGTGCCGATCCTGTAACTGGATCTTCGAGAATGCTTGCTTGTGGTGTGAAAAATCGAGATACAAAATCGGAATTTTCACCTTTTGATGTGATAATTACTCCTCCAGTTTCAAGATTCATTTTATCGAATATTTGTCTGTCGATTTTTATGTTTTTTATATCTGATTCGTTTTCAAAAACCAAAACATAATCTCTGGATTTTAAGGTTTCGAATGGCTGAATACTTAATGCTTTTGAAATAAATTCAGGCAATTCAGATGCAATTGGTTTTCTTGATGGGAAATCCAAAGTATATAAATTATTTGCAAAAGTTACTATCAAATCGCCACTTAAAGTTTCGAAAATAATCTCATTTTTCGGATAATTTAATATCGAAATCAATACGTGAGCCGTTGCCAAAGTTGCGTGTCCGCACAAATCCATTTCGATTTCGGGAGTGAACCAACGCAAATGAATTTTATCACCATTAATGACATAAAAAGCGGTTTCGGCAACTGCATTTTCTTGAGTTATTTTCATTAAAATATCATTCGAAAGCCAACTTTCTAGAGGAACCACACAAGCAGGATTTCCTCCGAAAATAGTTTCTGTGAATGCGTCGATTTGGTAAATATCTAGTTTCATTTATTATAATTTTGACCCTTCGACAGCGCTCAGGGAGACAAAGTATTTAATTTAATTTCCTTTAAAAATAGGTTTTCTTTTTTCTACAAATGAAGCAACTCCTTCGGAATAATCGTTGGTAGAACTGGCTTCGATTTGTAAATCGGATTCCAATTGTAATTGTTCTTCGAGATTATTGGTTAGCGATTGGTTCATTAATCTTTTGGTCAAACCTAATGCTTTTGTGGGCATATTTGCTAATATTGTTGCTAATGCGGTATATTCTTCTTCAAAAAATGATGTTGGATAGATTTTATAAATCATGCCCATATTTAATGCTTCATCGGCGGTTACTTTGTCGCCAAGCATCATCAATGCGGTTGCTCTTTGCAAACCAATTAATCTTGGCAAAAAAAATGTTCCTGCACTGTCTGGAATTAATCCGATTTTGCTAAATGCTTGAATAAAACTGGCATTTTCTGAGGCAACAACAATATCGCAAGCCAAAGCAATATTGGCTCCAGCACCAGCAGCAACTCCGTTTATGGCTCCGATTATTGGTTTTTCGATACTTCGTATTTTTTTGATTATAGGATTATAATGATCGTCCAAAATCTTTCTGAAACCCGGATTTAATTCTGGATTTGTGATTTCGCCAATATCTTGACCTGCACAAAATGCTTTTCCATTTCCCGTGATTACGATGGCTCGAACGTTGTCATCTTTGGCACATATATCTAATGTATCTTGCATTAAAAAGGCCATTTCACGATTGAAACTATTGAAAACATCTGGTCGATTTAAGGTTATAAATGCGATTTGGTTTTCTATTTTTAATTCAATTGAATTATTCATAATTTATTGTTTT
>JAYUFL010000101.1:0-13858 GCA_043738745.1 Bacteroidota bacterium | reverse complement strand
AATTATTCGATATCTGGATTTCTCATTTCAATACAACTGTCGATGAAAGTTTTATCGGAACAAATGCAACCGAAATAAAATTACAAGCCAAAAATCTTTCTATAATTCTTCAGATAAAAATCGCAAAACAAAATCAGTAATTTCGAAACAAAAAATGCCTCAATTTCTTGAAGCATTTCTTATATTAATTTATAAATATTAGTTGTATTTGTATGCAATTCCAGTTTTTATTGCTTGCGAACCACCAATTGAGTTAGAATTTGCACCAACAGTAGTCTTGTCAGATGTCATAAAAATAAAAGGACAACCTAATGCTGCTGCTGCCATTTTTAGTTTTTTCTCTGCTTTTTTGTCTCCTGTGTTTCCTGTTTGAAAGTTGATTAAACCCGTTTTTCCTCGAACTTCACCAACTTTTTTTAAACCAGCAATATATGATTTCTCTTCAAAAATTACCACTTTTTCCCAATCATCTTCAGTCGAAACTACAATTTTTTCGGAAACATTTTCTACTCTTCCACTTTTTCCGTACACAATTTTTTCGATTGCATATTTCCCGATAGAATTTTCAGCATCTTCTCCATCATATTTAAAAACAACTGCGTATTCCTCAACACGAATTACTTTTCCTTTCACAGTTTCGCCACTGTGTTTAGTAATTACGTCAACCTGAGCAAAAATAATCGATGTAGTTAGCATCATAACCAATAATAAAATAGTGTTTTTCATAATAATTTTTTTTAAATTTTAAAAGTTTACAAATATATATAAAAGTAGGTTAGTTTTTTATTAGAACTATTTTTCTTTTTTTGATTTAAATTATTTTAGAAACTCCCTTTATAATTTGCTTTAAGATTACATTATCTTTATTTAAAATAAGTGTAATCTAAATAATTCGTAATTATATGTAAGCATAGTAAAATTTATGATGTTATTTAATTTTTTATTTATAAATTAGCAATGAACAATAGCAAAAACGAAAAAATGAACATCAAAATTACAGGAATTGGAAGTTATATTCCAGAAATTACCATAAAAAATGCCGATTTCGAAAAACATCAATTCCTTAACGAAGACGGAACGGAATTTACTTATCCAAATTCTGTTGTAATCGATAAGTTCAAAGATATTACTGGAATTAAGGAACGTCGTTATGCCGAACCACAATATTGCTCATCGGATTTAGCCTTTTTAGCAGCAAAAAAAGCAATCGAAAATTCAAATATTGATCCTGAAACACTGGATTATATAATATTAGCACACAACTTTGGTGACGTAAAACCAAACGCCATACAATCTGACATTCTACCTAGTTTAGCAACTCGAGTAAAACATAAACTGCAAATCAAAAACCCAAAATGTGTGGCATACGACATTCTTTTTGGTTGTCCTGGCTGGATCGAAGGTGTTTTGCAAGCAAACGCATTCATCAAATCCGGAATGGCAAAACGCTGTATAGTTATTGGTGCCGAAACTCTTTCGCGCGTAGTGGACCCACATGATCGCGACAGCATGATTTATTCCGACGGTGCTGGAGCTACAGTAATTGAGGCTTCAAACGACGATTCTGGAATGCTTTCCTACGAAAGCGCCACTTTTGCCTACGAAGAAGCCAATTTTCTTTTTTTTGGAAAATCATACAATCCAAAACTCGATTCCGATGTGAGATACATCAAAATGCACGGTCGAAAAATATATGAATTTGCCTTGAGTCAAGTTCCACAAGCCATGAAAAGTTGTTTAGATAAAAGCGGAATTGACATCAAAGATGTAAAAAAAATCCTCATCCATCAAGCCAACGAAAAAATGGATGAAGCCATCGTAAACCGATTTTACAAACTTCATAACCAAAAGACACCTCACGGAATCATGCCCATGAGCATTCACAAGCTCGGAAATAGTAGCGTAGCAACCATTCCAACACTTTACGATTTACTACTTAACAACAAAATCGACGATCAACACATTGAAAAAGGCGACATCCTAATTTTCGCATCAGTAGGAGCAGGAATGAATGTCAATGCTTTTGTTTACAGACATTAAATCCTAATTTCTCGAAGCAATTCCAACTTTCCACGACAAGTCCTCGCAAAAAAATGTGTTTTTCTAGCCTTCAAAATAGCTTCCTGAGGTCGCTTTTTGTAGTCAACAAAAACTACATTTTTTTGCTGCGGGCTTTCTGTTTCAATTTGGGCTAAAAAAGTTTAAAAGTTTAAAGGTTTAAAGGTTTAAAAGTTTAATTTTGCTGTCCAAACTTTTCTAAATGTACGAAAAAACATTTCCAAACAAACGATTCAAACTCACGCTAGAGTTCCTTCAAAACCACATTTCAACCTCAGAAACCATTTTGGATCTTGGAGTAGAAAATCCATTCTCTAAAATCATGAAACAACATGGATTTTTAGTTGCAAATACAACTGGCGAAGATCTTGACGAAAATCAACAATCCATACAAGCATCTTCACAAACTGTTACAACTGCTTTCGAAATTTTTGAACATTTATTAAACCCATATACTATTCTAAAAGAAATAAAATCTCAAAAACTATTTATTTCCGTTCCAATGCGATTGTGGTTTTCGCCAGCGTACAGAAGTAAAACAGATATGTGGGACAGACATTACCACGAATTCGAAGATTGGCAACTCGATTGGCTTTTAGAAAAAACAGGTTGGAAAATTATTGACCGAAAACAATGGACTAACCCCGTTAAAAAAATTGGAGTCCGACCGTTTTTACGTCGATTTATCAACCGATATTATATTGTATATGCTGAAAGAAAATAATTTCAATAAATGAAATATATAATCATAATTCCAGCCTATAACGAAGAAAAATGTATTGCATTAACCCTGCAATCAATTATTTCACAAACTGTTTTGCCTTCGAAAGTTATAGTCGTTAATGATAATTCTACTGACAATACATCCAATATTGTTTTGAATTTTGCAAAAGAAAATTCATTTATACATCTTGTAAACAAAACATCTAATGCGATTCACTTACCGGGAAGCAAAGTGATACAAGCATTTCAAAAAGGTTTTGAAAACATCAAAAACGATAATTTTGATATTATAGTAAAACTCGATGGAGATTTAATTTTGCCCAATAATTACTTTGAAACTATAATCAAACATTTCAAATCAGACGAAGCGATTGGAATGGTTGGCGGATTTGCATACATACAAAAAAACGACGATTGGATTCTCGAAAATTTAACCGATAAAGATCATATTCGAGGAGCGTTTAAAGCCTATCGAAAAAAATGTTTCGAAGAAATTGGTGGGCTTAAACCTGCAATGGGTTGGGATACCGTCGATGAATTGTTATGCAAATTCTACCATTGGAAAATCGTTACCGACAAAACTTTGCAAGTTAAGCATTTGAAACCAACTGGTGCAAACTACAATAAAACGGCTCGTTACAAACAAGGCGAAGCCTTTTATACGCTAGGTTATGGATTTTGGATAACTGCAATTGCATCTGCAAAATTGGCATTTCTAAAACAAAAACCACTGCTATTTTTGGATTATATCCGTGGTTTTTGGAAAGCAAAATCATCAAAAACCACTATGCTGGTTTCTGATGAGCAAGCACGTTTTATTAGAAATTACAGATGGCAAAAAATGAAATCGAAAATTCTATAATTATTCGAAAATTCTTCTGTCTCATAACTCATAACTCATAACTTCTTTTTACTTTAGCCAATATTTATAAAACATGATGTTAGTTCGGTATTTATCACAAATCGGGAAGTATTTTCTGATGCTTAAAGAAATTTTCAAAAAGCCTACTAAATGGTCTGTCATGCGTACCTTAATTTTCAAGGAAATCGATGATCTTATCATTGGTTCGCTTGGAATTGTTGCATTTATATCCTTTTTTGTTGGTGGTGTTGTGGCAATACAAACAGCATTGAATTTAACGAATCCATTGATCCCAAAATATTTGATTGGTTTTGCAACCCGCCAATCTGTGATTTTGGAATTTGCCCCTACATTTATTTCGATAATCATGGCAGGAAAAATGGGTTCTTTTATTACGTCGAGTATTGGAACAATGCGTGTTACAGAACAAATCGATGCCTTGGAAGTTATGGGTGTCAATTCTTTAAACTATTTGGTTTTTCCAAAACTAATGGCGCTATTGCTCTATCCTTTCTTGATTGGAATTGCTATGTTTCTTGGAATTGCAGGCGGATTTATTGCAAGTGTTTATGGCGGTTTTGGGAGCAATGTAGATTTTATAAATGGTTTACAACGCGAATTCGTACCGTTTCATATTGCTTATGCTTTTATTAAAACGTTTATTTTTGCTTTACTTTTAGCAACCGTTCCCTCGTTTCATGGATATTATATGAAAGGTGGTGCACTCGAGGTAGGAAAAGCCAGCACCGTTTCGTTTGTTTGGACTTCAGTTTTGATTATTTTAGTAAATTATATTCTAACTCAACTCCTTTTGACCTAATGATAGAAGTAAAAAACATAGAGAAATCCTTTAACGGAAGTAAAGTTCTCAAAGGAGTTTCTACGATTTTCGAAACAGGAAAAACAAACCTAATTATTGGACAATCGGGTTCCGGAAAAACGGTATTACTAAAGTCTTTACTCGGAATTCATACTCCAGACGAAGGAACCATTTCGTTTGATGGCAGAATCTATTCTGAATTATCTCCCGAAGACAAGCGAGAACTTCGAACGGAAATTGGTATGGTTTTTCAAGGAAGCGCTCTTTTTGATTCCATGACTGTATCAGAAAACGTAGGCTTTCCACTAAAAATGTTTACAAATAATTCGGGTTCGGAAATTCAAGATCGAGTTGATTTTGTTTTAAAAAGAGTTAATTTAGTTGATGCACATCACAAATTGCCATCAGAAATTTCTGGAGGAATGCAAAAACGTGTAGCAATTGCAAGAGCAATCGTAAACAATCCAAAATATTTGTTTTGCGACGAACCCAACTCGGGCCTAGACCCAAATACCTCGATTTTGATCGATAACCTAATTATGGAAATTACCGAAGAATATAATATCACAACGGTTATCAATACCCACGATATGAATTCTGTAATGGAAATTGGAGAAAATATTATATTCTTAAAAAATGGTTTAAAAGCATGGCAAGGTTCCAAAGAAGAAATTTTTAGAACTGATAATCAGGCTGTTGTGGACTTTGTGTATTCTTCGAATTTGTTTAAAAAAGTTCGAGAGGCCTATTTAAAAGAATAATTTTGTTAAATACTGCTATCAGCACAGTTTGTAAAATCGAAATCTTTTTTTTCGATTTAATAAAGAAACGAGAATAAATGTATAAATAGGTTTTTTTAATTGATAGGCTACTCAAGATTTGTTACTAAACGAGATAAATAGTAGTTGTTTCGTTTTTTTGTGTAATACTATATATGTGAAAATCAATGTTTTTTCTATATTTTTAGAATTAATTATTTGAAATCTTCATTTCCTTATTGATAATAATTTTTATTTTTATCGAGTTCATGCATGTTCAAATTATTTAGATACGAATGATTGAATTCAATTCATATAAAAACTGAAAACACTAAAAAAAGTATAGACATTTGTAACATAAAATAAATAGTTAAACTAACTATTTAATTAATTTATAAAAATAATATTTTTAACAAAAAAAATATTATTTTTGCATTTTTAAATTCGTTAATTTTATGTTAAGAAAACTATTATTCCTTTTATTACTATTACTACAAAATTTAGCCTTTGCAAATTTCTCTCCTATTGATAGTTTATTAGTTAAGCCAAAAGTTAACTCTAATATAAAACTAAATACAAAATTTTCGAAAATTGATGCAACCATAGCATTCAAAAAAGTTTTTGATTCCAAAAAAAATCTAAATTGGATTAAACCGTTTTCTTCTCCTTCATGCGGTAAAGACAAAGATTCCATAAAAGGCTTAATCAACGATGCTCAAGTTGCGTATGATTCTTTAAAGACCAAATTAAAAAAAATATTTACGAGTAAAAATCTAAAATATGTTGAAAAACTAACAGGTAATGAACTCGTTCAATTACCAATTGGCATTTCTGGACATACTACGGATAGTTTTAAAGCGGACATGGTTATTGTTAACGCTAAAATTTTACCTCAATATATTGAACTCACTGCTTTTGCAAGAATAGAAACGCAGTTTCAAGGAATTTATCTCTATTTTGCTGCTGATAAACTAAAACTTTCTCATGATGGCGGTGTTATTGGCGATTGGAAACTCTATCTTTTAGGAAACGAAACCTTACCCCAAATTGGAAATAAAATTTTAATGACCATTTTAGGGGGCGATATACAAAAATCTGACGGTAGTATAAATGGTGGTTCTTATGTAGAATTTGATTGTAACGGTTTCAAAAGTTTTAAATTCAAGTCTGATGTTAGAATAGCGAGATCACTTGTTGTTCCTGTAGATGCAGCAGGACAACGCGTTGCTCACACTTTAGATATCAATAATGACCCAGAAGTGTCTGGGACAAATAAAGATAAATATGTTGGCACACAATTAGATATAACTGCATCGGGTTGGAATGATTTATTGATACAAATTGATTTACCTAGTTTTGAACTTGAAAAATTAAACGGTTGGACTTTTAAATTACAAAATGTTGTAATTGACCTGAGTGACAATAAAAACGCCCCGAATATAGTTTTCCCACCTGTTTATACAACCCAAGGCATTTTCCCAAATGGAGACCAAAATACTTGGCGTGGTTTTTATGCTCAACAAGTGAGTATAAAAATGCCCAAACAATTTAATGATAAAAAAGGTAATACAAGAACCGAATTTCAGGCCAATAAATTATTAGTTGATAATAATGGTGTGAGTGGCGATTTTAGAGGATATAATTTATTAGAAAGCGGAAGTGCAACAGGATGGCAGTTTAAAATTGATACGGTACAAGTAAAGTTAGAAATCAATAGAATAAAAATGTCCAAAATAACAGGTTCTATAAAACCTGCTGCGACAGATTCTGAATTGAAATTCACTGGATTTTTTAATGAGCAGTTATACAGACTTATAGTTAAAGTGGATAAATCCGACTTTAAAATGTTTAAAGGAAAACTGGTTTTCGAACAAAATTCTTGGGTAAAAATGGAATTAGATACTAATTCTAATGAATTTAAAGCTTCAGCATTTTTGAACGGAACTATGTCTTTGGGGAAAAATGCTTCTACTCCGCAAGTTACTCCTGTTCCAAACCCGAATGCTCCTCCAGTAACTGGAACGGCTCCTGTTCCTGTTGCATCAAATAATGATTTTTATGATTTTAATGGCATTGTATTTCAAAATTTAGCCTTAAAATCTTACGAAATGCCCTATATTCAAGCAGATTATTTTGGATATCCAGACGGTTGTACAATTGGTAATTTTCCATTGCAATTTGAAAACATTCATTTGGTCACTCCTTCTATAAACGAAGTTGGTTTAGCTTTTAAAATGACATTAAACTTAATGGAAAGCGCAGGAATTTCAGCCGAAGCAGGATTACAAATTATCGGAAAATTCGAAAATACAGATTTTCAATCCTATAAATATGATCGAATTGTAGTCGACGAAATTAAAGTTGATGTCGAAAAAAGTGGTTTCAAAATCAAAGGAGGATTACAGTTTTTTGAAAATGACGCTATTTATGGTAATGGTTTTAAAGGCGATTTATCTGTTGATTTTCCAAAATTAGATATTGCAGGCGGTGCAAAAGCCATGTTTTGTTCTAAAGATTTCCGTTTTTGGTATGTTGACTTTTTTATTGAAAACAATTCAAACGGAAAATTTGGAATAGAAAAAGTAGAAGGCGGTTTATCTTATAAAATGAAAAGAACCGATGGTAATATGGTTTTTAATTTTGCAAAATCGGCATATCTTCCAAGTGCAACAAATGGTTTTACGTTTAGAGCAGGAGTAAAAGCAAAATTTGGTTCAACGACTTCTTTCAAAGCAAAAGCATTTTTAGAAATGGAATATAACACCACTGGTGGATTAAACCGTATTTATTTTCTTGGTGAAGGTGCCATGATGGGCGAGGCAAATGCAACTGATGATGCCTCTGGTGCAACCTTAAAACAAACCGTTTCAAAATACAACGACCAATTAGAAGATCCTACATTAAAAGCCAGTTATGCGGCATTTATGGCACAAGGAAAATTTTTGGATATCGCCAAAAGAACACATCCTGTTTCCGAAGTTGCAAAAGACGGAAAATTAGGATTGTATGTGAGTATTGAAAAAGATTTTGTAAACAATTCTTTTGACGGACTTTTTGAAGTTTATTGTAAACTTGAAGGTTTTAAAGGTTCTGGAGCAAATAATCTTTTGGGAATGGTTCACATGTATTCTAGTCCTGCAAAATCGTATCTTCACATAGGAACGCCTACCGAAAGATTGGGTGCCGAGTTCATGGTTGGTCCCTACAATGTTGGAGTAGGTGCTTATTTTATGACTGGAGATGGTTTGCCTTCTCAACTCACACCTCATCCTAGAATTCTAGAAATTTTAGGTACTGGAATTTTAAACAACAACAGAACAGTAGCGGATTTGAGCGATGGTAAAGGCTTCGCTTTTGGACTCAACTTTTCTATTGGAGTGGGTCGAGATTTTGGTTGGTTCTACGCTTTCTTAGAAGCTGGCGGAGGTTTCGATATCATGCACCGCCAATATAATGGTGTTTCTTGTGCTGGTCGACCTGGTCTTGTTGGAAACGACGGTTGGTATTCTATGGGGCAAGTGTATGCTTATTTGTGGGGAGAAGCCGGTTTGAGAATAAAAGTTTTTGGATTCAAGAAAAACATAAAAATATTAGAACTTGGCGTAGCCGCACTGTTGCGTGGGGAATTTCCAAATCCATCACATCTCGAAGGGTATCTGGGAATTTACTATAATGTGATGGGTGGATTGATTTCGGGTCGCTTTAGATTTAAAGTCGAAATTGGCGAAAAATGCGAATTCGTTGGACTTTCTAATCCATTAGGAATATCGGTTATTGCCAGTGTAAGCCCAGATAATGAAACCAATGTAGATGTGTTTAAAAAACCGCAAATTGCTTTCAACTATGCCATGCTACAGCCTTTTAGTATTGAAGATATTAACGGAAACGCTAAAACAGTTCGAATAAATCTCAAGAAATACGAACTTTTTGCAGGAAGTACACCAATAACTGGAGAGTTAACTTGGACAGACAACAACACCAAAGTTAATTTTACCTCTACTGATATTTTACCTCCAAATACGCTCATTACTGCTAAAGCAGAAGTAGGCATGGAACAACAAAGCGGTAGCAATTGGGTGCCCTTGACAGGCGGTGATGGTAGTTCGCACGAGTTAAAAGAATTTACATTTACCACAGGAGCAGCACCAGAATACATTCCGTTAACTAATGTAAAATACAGTTATCCAGTTATTGATGCGAATAATTTCTATCCACAAGAACATCAAAACGTGTACATAAAACTCAAACAAGGACAAGATTATTTGTTTAATGGCTCGGTGCAAAACTGGAATTTGAAAGGCGAAATTGTACAAGGTGACGAACGAAAAGTGCAAAATACTTTGTCCTATGATTTTACAGCCAACAAAATTAGTTTCCCGTATGCAAACCTCAACACCAGTAGTATCTATGGTCTAAAACTAATGGCCTACCCACAAGGCAATAGCACCTCGAGTGCACCTGCAGTGAATGTAAACAACAATACAGGAAGTTTGAGCAACAACACTACTGCAATTACTCCAGACACGCAGACCATTGCTAACAACACGGCCACCGCGCAAAACAATGCCAATGCGAACAAGTTGTTTTTAGAATATAATTTCATTACGAGTCAACACAATACTTTTACGGATAAGATGAATAGTATACAAAAAACAGGTGATATCTTTGAAATTTTGACTGCTGATACGCATGCTTTGCAATATAAAACCAATACTTATGAACTTTTTAATTTAGCAGAATTAACGGGTACACAATATACCGATAGTAAACCACTAATTACTGTCGAAGCCATTTTAGATGATTCTTATTTTCTGAATTATGTTAACCCTTTAATTTACCAGAATTATCCATTGGACGGCACAATTTTCATTACTAATAGAAATACCAATTCTTTAGGATTACCACCAATAAAAGCAATAGACATACCACTTGTTTACTTAAATTTATTAGCAAACAATCCAAATGATATAGATGTAAAAAATAGACTGCCTTTTAGATATAATTTACCTAGTGTTTACAGGAGTGACTATGGGGAATTGAAATATAAAATTATCAATAAATTAATGTCTCCAAATGTAGATTTTCAAAAATATTTACAGTTTAAAAATCTAATTGATAATTTGTATGTGCCAATAAGTATTGGAACTTACAAAATAAGAATTAAATACCAACTCAATCAAAATGAGTTTAGCAAAGAAGCGTTTAAACTTTTTAATAGAAATTTTTAATTAAAAATTATATAATATTTAAAAATTAAATTATGAAAAATTACATAAAAATTATTTATAAAATTTTAGTTTTATTTATACTCTTTTCAAATAATTTTGGTTTTTCACAAAATCAAAATATGAGGTTTTTAATTTATTCTGGATTAAGTCTAAATGTTACTCCTAAAGCAAACAATCAAAAAGTAATCGAATCTAAAACAATTAGTTTAACAGTAAATAGTTCTCTAGGTCAATTAATTAAAAGTTATTCTCATACTGTAATAAATGGAATAAGCAGAAAAAAAATATTAGAATTGTTTTCTGCCAATAGCGACCAATTTAACTTGACTTTAAAGTTAGAAGGAAATTATTCTAGTCAGTCTGGAATAAACAATTGTACAACTGGAACCCCCGATGCTAATGGTGTTACTTTAATTACTAATAAAACATACTCATTTCAAGTAAATCCTACAAATGATCTATTTGCATTTGATGATCCAGGATTTGATGACTCTCCTTGTACAGGAGGAACTGTAAACATTATACCGTTAACGTTGTCAAATGGAACATTAACAAAAGGGATGTGTGAATATATAAAATTACCCACATATGGCTCATACACTGCAGATTCTCAAGAACCTCCTGTTTTGACTCTTAACACAAGTTTTTTTAACTTTAAATGGCAATATCGGATTGGAAGTACAGGAATATGGACTGATTTACAACAGACTTATTTTAACACATTAAACGACGGATATTACTCTTTTAAACCAGAAAACATATTAAATAACAATAGTTATACTGGTAATTTAGATTTTAGGTTTGTTATTGAGCCATCCGTTACAGCATTTCCTTCTACACCTTTTTATTCAGATGTCATTAATTATGAAGTTAAATCTTGCTCCCCAAAAATCATTTCCCAGTCCACACCAATAGATAACAAATGTTTTTATGGTCAAAGTGGTTCTGTTACTTTTACTTTTGACAGACCATTGGCTACTAACGAATACATGAATTTGTCTTATAAAAGAAATGGTTCAGTAAATACTGTAAATAATATTTCTACTTTAAATTCCAATAACGAATATGTTTTTTCAGGACTTTCAATGGGTAGTTATACAGATATAAAAATTCAGTCTGTAATTGGAGGAGTATTTGCAACTCCCACAAACCTGACTAATTTCAACATCACCGCTCCACCACCAGTGATTTTCAACACAACTACAATTCCAAAAGAAAACGTAAAATGCTATGGAGGAGCAACAGGTAAAATCACCGTTACAGCCTCTGGTGGAACTAGTAATTTAAGATACAGCAAAGATGGAGGAGCAACTTGGCAAACAAGTAATCTATTTACTGGTTTAGCCGCTGGAACCTACCCAATTTTAGTCAAAGACATCAACGGTACTACAGATTGTATAGCCCCTGCAGGAGTTCAACCAGTTATCATAACTCAACCTACAGCAGCATTATCTGTAACTTTAGACAGTTTTCAAGATGTATATTTGGCTGGTACAACAGACCCTTTGCAACAAGGGTATATAAATACAACCGTTGCTGGTGGCACAGCACCCTATACGTATGTTTGGAAAAAAAATGGAGTTGTTTTTACGAATCCAAACAATATTAATCCAGAGGATTTGGTTGATTTAAACAATCCTACTGGGATTTATACGTATTCATTAACAGTAACAGATGCCAACCTTTGTACGTTCATTTTAAACCAACAAATTATTTCTCCAGACCAAATAACAGCCGCTTTCACGGTCAATCAAATTTCATGTTTTGGAGGAACAGGTTCCATAGTTGCCACAGTCTTGGGCGGAAATGCAGGTGCTTACTCGTATGCTTGGTCTAATAGTAGTTCTGGTGCAGTAATTACCAACACCGCAACTACTTCTACATTTAGTAACCTCAACGCAGGAAGTTATACACTCACCGTAACAGATAGTAAAGGTGTTGTGGCGACTTTCCTTACACAAACCATTAACCCTGCGCCATCGGTTATTTTTATTGGTGGAGCGACATCGGTAGATCAAAAATGTGCTAATATCAACACTGACAATATAATTGACATTACAGCGTCTGGAGGAACTGGAACTTATACCTATCGTTGGTATAATACTTCAAATTTAACTACAATAATTAGCACATCAGAAGATTTGTCAAATGTGCCACCAGGATCGTACACCGTTTTTGTAAAAGACACCAATCTTTGTGAAAAAGATAAAACTTTTGTCGTTAATCCCGCAACTCCAATTGTAGTAAGTCCAACTATCACAAATATAATAAATCCGGGAACCAGTACTGGTTCTATAAACATTAACGTTACTGGAGGAACTGGTACCTATTCTTTTTTATGGAGTAATGGCGCTACTTCACAAAATTTAAGTAGCGTAGCGGCAGGAACTTATTCTGTAAGAGTAACAGATTCTAATTTGTGTGTTTTTAACTCCCCGATTTATACCATTACTTCGCCACCAGCATTTGTTGTTAGTATTTCACAAACGGCACCTGTTTTGTGTAATGGTGAATCAACCGCAGCATTATCAGTAACTGCAACTGGTGGAACACCAAATGCAACGTCACCGTTATATTCTTATTCATGGTTAAACAATACTTCCACATCAAATTCTATTAGTGGTTTATCCGCAGGAACTTACACTGTTGAAGTTCGTGATTTTAATAATATTCCTAGAACAGCCTCATTTACCATAACTGAACCCACACTTTTAGATGCGACTTTTGCAAAAACTAATATTACTTGTAATGGCGCAAACAATGGAACTATTACCATAACTCCAACAGGTGGAACAAGTGCTTATAAGTATAAATTTACAGGTGAAATTGTTTTTACAAGTAGTAATACAAGAACTAGTTTAGCATCAGGAACCTACAACTGTGAGATAAGAGATTTTAATGATTGTCCTAAATTCATAAACAATATTATTATAACACAGCCTTCAGTTTTGAATATTACATCATCAAATATAACTCCTGTTTCTGTTCTTGGTGCATCAGATGGACAGATAAACATTTCCGTAATTGGTGGCACATCTCCTTATACTTATTCTTGGACAGGAACTACCAACATAACCAATAACCCAACAGGTTTAGCAGCAGGATTTTATACTGTGACAGTTACAGATAACAATGGATGCAGTAAATCCGCTACTTATGAAGTGACACTAATTTTACCATTAACAGCCACCATCAATCAAACACAACAAATTTCGTGTTTTGGCAGTTCAAATGCTAATTTAGTTGCAGCACCAAGTGGCGGAAGACCACCTTATACTTATTTATGGTCTAATGGAGCAACAACAAATACACTATCTAATTTAGGTATTGGAAATTATTCTGTTGTGGTTACCGATTCTAATACGCCACAATCTACTACATTTACGGCAAACTACAATGTTACACAACC
>JAYUFL010000100.1:0-1785 GCA_043738745.1 Bacteroidota bacterium | reverse complement strand
TACGGTTTAAAACCCAAAAACAATATGCTCAACTGTCCTTTTCACGAGGATAAAACGGCAAGTTTACAAGTCAATTTAGAAAAGCATTTTTACAAATGCCACGCTTGCGGAGCAAAAGGCGACCAAATACAATGGGTGCAGGATTATGAAAAAATAACCAAACACGAAGCGATTGTAAAATGTGAGCAACTGGCAAACAGTCAAGAACCAGTAGTTTGGGAGCAGAAACCCAAAACAGTCGAAATCTCACAGCTTCAAAAGATTAATTTTCTTGAAAAAATATTCACTAGTTTTAAAAAAGGACTTGTGAACAGCCAGCCAGCCAAGGAATATTGCAAGAAAAGAAATTTAGATCATACCAAATTAAACATTGGTTTTAATAGTGGACAATTCCACCACGGAGAGAGAAAAAGCGAGGAACTGATTAATAATTGTTTGGCGGTTGGGTTGCTTTTGGATAATGATTTGAAGTCCAATAATGGCGAAAAGGCATATAATGTTTTTGGAAAATACAGTCTAGTTTTTGCGCTGAAAAACAAAGAAAACGAAATTGTATCTTTTTACTTCAGAAGCATTTTAGACAAACAAAATGCGAAACATTTTTATCTGAAGAACAGAACAGGAATTTATCCAAATTACCCAAACCCTAAAACTAAAAAACTCATTTTAACCGAAAGTATTATTGATTGTGCGAGTTTGTTGCAGATTGATGAAATAGTGCAAAATTACAGTATTATAGCGTGTTACGGAACAAATGGATTGAACGAAGAAATCCAAAAAGCGATTTTAGAACTTGCAGAACTCGAAGAAATTATATTTTGTTTTGATAATGATGATGTAGGAAAAGAAGCAGTAAATAAATACGGTGCAATGTTTTTAAAAGAGTACAAAAACTTAAAAATTACAAGTTTAAATTTACCAAATAAAGACATAAACGAAACCTTACAATTGCACGAACCCGAAATATTTATTGAACTTTTGGAACAACGAAAACCAGTCATTGCGAGGAACGAAGCAATCTCTAATGAAAAAATGAATTTTTCTATCGAAGACAAGTCAGAACCAAAACAAAATAAATCCGTTAAATCTGTACAATCTGTGGCAAATGACAAACCAATCGAATTTTTAAAAGCCAAAGAATTACTCAAAAGATTAAACGTACAAATCGGCAAATCGGGCATTGTTGGCGAAGAAAATAGCAGATTATTATTGTTTTTAATCATCATCAGTTATATGAATAAAAGCCCAATCCACGCCATTGTACAAGGTTCGAGCGGTTCAGGAAAAACACATATTATCTCAAGAATTGCAGACTTAATGCCAGGAGAAGACGTTTTGAGATTTACCAGGATCACCGAAAGCAGTTTGTATAATTGGGGAGAATTTGACTTGTTTAGAAAAATCATAATAATCGAAGATTTAGACGGATTAAAAGAAGATGCTTTGTATGCTTTAAGAGAATTAATTAGCAATCAATTTTTAAGCAGTTCAGTATCAATGAAAGACAAAAAGGGAAACAACAAATCGACTAGAAAAGAAGTAAAAGGACAGTTTAGCAGTTTATCGGCAACGACCAAAGGCGAGACTTATGAAGATAATATGAGCAGAAGTTTTTTAATCGCAGTCGATGAAAGTAAGGAACAAACGCAAAGAATTATAGAAAACCAAAACAAACGAAATGCAGGCGAAATAGACCCAAAAGAAAGCCAAAAAGCAGTAGCATTTATTCAAGCAATGGTGCGAAATCTAAAACATTATGTAGTTATAAATCCATACGCAACTAAA
>JAYUFL010000099.1:0-13925 GCA_043738745.1 Bacteroidota bacterium | reverse complement strand
ATTTTTGTTTGGAATAATTACCACAATTGCCGCACAGATTTTTTCTATCTATTCACTAAAATTAATTAGTCAATCGTTCAACGCAATTCAGAAATTCGACAAATTGACCATCGCCGAAAAAGCATCGCCTGTTGTAATTGAATTATACAAAAATCAACTTATCGAAAATATTTTTTGGGTCATAACAGCAACACTTATTGCAGGAACATTTACTTTTGTTATGCGACAAGCATTGGTTGTAATGTCTCGACATATAGAGTTCGATTTAAAAAATGAAGTCTTCAGACAATACGAAAATTTATCGCAAAGTTTTTACAAACAAAATCGAACTGGAGATTTGATGAATCGAATTTCCGAAGATGTTGGTAAAGTTCGCATGTATGCTGGTCCGGCTGTTATGTACACCATTAACACCTTTATTACATTTGCATTGGTTATATATAATATGTATGGAGCATCTAAAATTTTAACCCTATATTCGTTACTGCCATTACCGATTTTATCCTATTTTATATTTAGAATAAGTCAAGAAATCAACAAACGAAGTACTGTTTTTCAGCGCTATCTATCGAAAGTTTCGAGTTTTACTCAAGAAATTTTTTCGGGAATTCGAGTTATAAAAGCCTATTCGCTCGAAGAAAAATATCAATCAGAAATGATCGAATTATCTAACGAAAGCAAAACAAAAAGTTTAGATTTAGCCCGAATTAATTCACTTTTTGGACCTCTTATGCTGGCATTAATTGGAGCAAGTAACTTGGTTGTAATTTATTTTGGTGGCACAATGTTTATGAATGGTACTATTCCCGAAATCGGAACTATTGTACTTTTTATACTCTATATCAACAAACTAACTTGGCCCGTGGCTTCTTTGGGTTGGGTTTCGTCGATGATTCAAGAAGCCGAAGCATCGCAAAAACGTTTGAACGAATTTTTGAAAATTATACCCGAAATTCAAAATACAAATTCCGAAAAATCGATTATAAATGGCGAAATTGAATTCAAAAACGTAAGTTTTGTTTATGATGATACCAAAATAGAAGCCTTAAAAAATATTTCTTTTACAATCAAAAAAGGAGAAACATTGGCAATTTTAGGGAAAACGGGATCAGGAAAATCGAGTATTTTATCTCTAATAAGTCGCATGTACGACGTTTCGCAAGGAACAATTTTGATAGATGGAATTCCGATTGAGCAACAAAACCTTTTCGATTTGCGAAACTCAATTGGAATTGTACCACAAGACGCATTTTTGTTTTCGGATTCGATAAAAAATAATATCAAATTCGGAAAAGAAAACGCTACTCAATCCGAAGTCGAGAATGCAGCCCAAAAAGCAGTTGTTCACGACAATATATTAGGTTTCAAAAATCAATACGAAACTATTTTGGGCGAACGAGGCATCACCCTTTCTGGAGGACAAAAACAACGTGTTTCTATTGCTCGTGCAATTATTAAAGATCCAGAAATTTTGTTGCTAGACGATTGTCTTTCGGCGGTTGATACAGAAACAGAAGAAACTATTTTGAATAATTTATTGGAAATATGTGCAACCAAAACTACAATTATAGTTTCGCACAGAGTTTCGTCGGCAAAAAATGCAGATAAAATTATTATTATCGACGAGGGCAAAATTCTTCAGGAAGGTTCTCATATTCAACTACTAAACCAAGAAGGTTATTATAAAGAATTGTATTTAAAACAACTTTCTGAAAAAGAAATTGCATAAATCTTGTTTTGTAACTAAATTTTATAGATTTTTGATTGAAATTATACCAATCGAGAAGCAGAATATGAGAGAAAATGATTTATTAGAAAAAGAAGAAATTTTTTCTAAAGTACTTAGAGCCGGAAGACGAACCTATTTTTTTGATGTTCGAGCCACAAGAGCCGAAGATTATTATGTAACAATCACCGAAAGTAAAAAATTTACTGAAGAGGATGGTTCTTTTCATTTCAAGAAACATAAAATCTATTTATATAAAGAAGATTTTACTGCTTTTGCAGAAATTCTTGACGAAATGACGGATTTTGTACTAAATAATAAAGGCGAAGAAGTAATTTCCGAACGTCATCAAAAAGATTATAAAAAAGAATATCCAACCGATAATTTATCCGAAAACGGTACTACAGAAAAAAGTTTTACTGATATTGAATTTGACGATATTTAGCAAAATTGAGTAAACGAAAGTTAAAAGCCTGAAACAGAAAATGTTTCAGGCTTTTTTGTTGTAATTTTATAGATTATGAAAAAAAATAATAGAATATTCGGTTCTCTCTATTCGAAATTATTGTCAGAAAAAACCAAACATAAAAGCGAAAAACTAATTGTTACTATTGCAATAATTAGTTTTTTACTGCATCTAATAATTATTGGTTTTGTACATTTTAATTTCATAAATGTTAATGATCACTCTACATTATTGAGTAATCCAATTTCGGCAATTTATACTCCATTTTCTTTTATTTTGATTTATGAAGTATATCTTTTGGTGTATTATTTGCCAAAATCAACAACTATATATATTGGGAAACAATACGAAATTATTACACTAATTGTCATTCGACATATTTTTAAAGATTTGTCGAAATTGGATTTTACGGAAAATTGGTTCAATTCGAAAATTAATATCAACTTCGGTATTGATTTATTGGCAACAATTATTTTGTTTTATTTAATTTTTATATTTTATAAACTCAACAAAACAAACGAACTAAGCCAGTCAAAAATCGAAAAATCAATTGCAGTATATAAATTCATAAAATTAAAAAATGTACTTGCAATGTGTTTAATCCCAATATTTTTGATTTTATCTTTCTACAGTTTAGGACGTTGGATTTACGAAAGTTTTTTTTCGATTACCGAATTAGTAAAAACTATTAAAGATGTTAACAAAATATTTTTTGATGATTTTTTTACTTTTTTAATTCTGACAGATGTTTTGTTGCTTCTGTTTTCGTTTTTTTTAACTGATAAATTCAGCAAAGTAATTCGAAATTCGGGTTTTATTATTTCAACTATTCTAATAAAAATTTCGTTTGCCACCGAAGGAATTCTTAATACAATTCTAATACTTGTTGCCGTACTTTTTGGAGTAATTATACTTTATATTCACAACAAATATCAAACTTTAGAAATATAATTTATTGTGAAAATTTGATGTTTTTTATCTACATTTACTTAAAAATTAAGTTTTATGAAAAAAATACTTTTTGTTATTGCATTTATTTTTATGAGTACCAATTATGGATTTTCGCAAGAAAAATATCGAATTTCAATTGGATTTTCTAGTATTTGTTGTGGAACTCCAGACGATAAAATAATTTTAGATTACATCCAAACGTTTAAAAAATCAAACAAAATTAAAGCCATTAAAACAACTTTAATTTCGGGTTTAGGTCGAGAAGGCGAACATCAATACGTATTTACACTAAACGAACTTTCCAAAAAACAACGCATACGATTTATTTCGAAACTTAAAGAAATTTGTACTGTTTTCGAGAAAAAACGAAATATAAATCACGATGGGTCTATTAATATGACCGAAATTACTGATTCGAATGAAATAGAAACTCAAATCGCAAATCAGCAATCAAAAGTTATGAATTTGTAACTATTATCCAATTCTCAAGCCGTTTTCTACTCTAAAATCGGTCGAAAGCAAAACAATATCATTTTTCAAACCAATTGAGCCAAGTACCAAACATTCGCTCATAAATTTTCCTATTTGCTTTTTAGGGAAATTTATAACCGAAATGATTTGTTTTCCCACTAAATTTTCTTTTGTATAATGATCGGTTATTTGCGCAGAAGTTTTTCTAATTCCGATTTCCGAACCAAAATCGATGGTGAGTTGATAGGCTGGTTTTCTGGCTTCGGGAAAATCGTTAACTTCTAGAACTGTTCCAACTCTCATTTCTACTTTTTCGAATTCTTGCCAAGTAAGATTATTTTGCATCTATGTTGTTTTTTTAAATAAATTTTCAATTACCCATGCTGGACCGATCATCAAAAACTGTAAATCGTCGGTAAATGATGGTTTTTTGCCTTCTATTTTGTGTCCATAGAATTGTCCAACCCAAGCAATGGCAAAAACTGAAATAGAAAAAACGAATAGTGGAATAAAATTTGAGATATAAAAATTAAGCATTAAACAAATTAGCGAAAAAACCGTCATTTTTAATGCCATCGAAACTGATATTCTGAAATAAAAAATCATTATAAAAACTAAAATCACAAATGCCCAATTTTGAATTATGGGTATATTCAAGTTATAAATCCCAAACGGAATGCACATTAGCATACCGATCATCGAAAAATAAATTGCTGGAACACAAATATAATGTATCGATTTGTTAGTTGGATTTTGATGACTAACCGCATATTCATCAAACCATTGTTGTAATGTTCTCATAGTTAATTTTTTATTTAATTTAAAATCTATTTCAAATTAAAAACAATGTAATTGTAAACTTTATTGATTTCTACGTCGCTTAAATGTGCTTTTTTCTGCATACGATTTGTGATATCTTTCCACTCCTTTTTGTCAAATTCTTTTGGGTCGTATATGCCATGACATCTTACACATTGACTCTCTAGAATTGATTTTCCTTGCACTAATTCGTCGTCGGTTGTTTTGACAACATTTTCGGCAACCACAACTGGTTCTGTTTTTGGGGTTTCAATGGTTGGGGCAATTGTTTTTGTAGCGCAAGAATAAATACTTATTGTTGTTATTATAAAAGTAAAAAATCTAATTTTCATGTTGTTATTTTTAAATGTAAATATAAAAAAATCCCAATGCAATTGCTATTGGGATTTGAAATTTATTTATAAATTTTTATTTTGTAATCAAAGTATTATTTAACATCCATTAATTCAACATCAAAAATTAGTGTAGCATTTGGAGGAATTGCGCCACCTGCACCGCGCGAACCATAGCCTAAATGCGATGGAATTACAAATCGCGCTTTGTCACCAACTTTCAAAAGAGCAATTCCTTCGTCCCAACCTTCAATAACTTGACCTTGTCCTAATTTAAATTCAATTGGTTTTTTGCGTGGATACGACGAGTCGAAAACTTTTCCGTTTTCGAGAGAACCTTCGTAATGAACGGAAACTGTTTTACCACTTTCGGCTTGTTTTCCCGATCCACGCTGAATAAATTGATAACGTAAACCACTTTCTGTTTTTTCGAAACCTGCTGCAAGTTGTTCCATTTTGGCTTCAGCTTCGGCTTTTTCAGTTGCTTCGCGTTTTGCACGCGACCCTTCGAATGTTCTAAATGCCTCGACAGCATTCCATTTTTCGGCATCTGTCCCAACTCGAACAATTTCTAAAGTTTCTAGAATATCGCCTTGAGCAATCGAATCTACAACATCTTGACCTTCGATAGTATGACCAAAAACAGTGTGTTTTCCGTCCAACCAACTTGTTGGAACGTGCGTAATATAAAATTGTGAACCATTAGTTCCTGGTCCAGAGTTTGCCATTGCCAAAACGCCTGGACGATCGTGTTTTAGTGTTGGATGAAATTCATCGTCGAATTTATAACCCGGCGCACCAGTTCCTGTGCCTTGTGGGCAACCACCCTGAACCATAAAATCAGGAATTACCCTATGAAATGTTAATCCATTATAATATGGCGTTCCTTGTGGTTTGACTTTGTTTTCTAAATTTCCTTCTGCCAACGCAACAAAATTTCCAACAGTTCCTGGTGTTAACTCGTGTGTTAGTTTTACTAAAATCGAACCACGAGTTGTGTTGAATTTAGCATATATTCCATTTTCCATTTTTAAATTAATTTTATGCAAAATTACGAATTTAATTTCTAAATTTCTTTAGCATGTTATCAGTTTCCAAAATCAGTTTCCAAAATAAAATATTTTAGTGTTGCTTCCGTGATTTTGATATAATTAATCTACTATGAAAATCAAAAAAATAAAACCAGAAAATGATTTCGATATTAGTTGAAATTTGCTATTTTTGTGGAGTTATTTAAAAAGTAAAAATTTCGACTATGGACATACACGAATATCAAGGAAAAGAAATATTAGCCAGTTATGGTGTAAAAGTGCAACGTGGTTATGTAGCAAACAATCCACAAGAAGCCGTTTTGGCAGCCAAAAAACTAACTTCCGAAACTGGAACAGGTTGGCACGTAATCAAAGCACAAGTTCATGCTGGTGGTCGTGGAAAGGGCGGTGGAGTAAAATTGGCAAAAAACTTGCAACAAGTCGAAGAAATCTCCGAGCAAATTATTGGAATGCAATTAGTTACGCCACAAACTCCTCCCGAAGGTAAAAAAGTACACAAGGTTTTAGTTGCAGAAGATGTCTATTATCCTGGAGAATCCGAAACGTCGGAATTTTATATGTCAGTTTTATTAAACAGAGGACGTGCTCGTAATATGATTATGTATTCGACCGAAGGAGGAATGGATATTGAGGAAGTTGCGGAACACACTCCACATCTTATTTTTACTGAAGAAATTGACCCAAATGTTGGGTTACAAGGTTTTCAGGCTCGAAGAATCGCATTTAATTTAGGACTTTCGGGTAATGCGTTTAAGGAAATGGTAGCCTTTGTAGGTTCATTATACAATGCTTTTATTGGTTCTGATGCCTCGATGTTCGAAATTAATCCAGTTTTGAAAACATCTGATAATAAAATTATAGCCGTTGATGCCAAAGTAAATTTAGATGATAATGCTTTATATCGTCATCCTGCATTAGCAGAGTATAGAGATGTTCGAGAGGAAAATCCTATCGAAGTCGAAGCAAAAGCAGCAGGTCTAAATTATGTCGATTTGGATGGAACTGTAGGTTGCATGGTAAACGGTGCAGGATTGGCAATGGCAACCATGGATTTAATTAAATATGCAGGTTTTGAGCCAGCAAATTTTTTGGATGTTGGTGGAACTGCCGATGCAAAACGTGTAGAATTGGCTTTTAGAATTATTTTGAAAGATCCAAACGTAAAAGCAATTCTAATCAATATTTTTGGTGGAATTGTACGTTGTGACCGTGTTGCTCAAGGCGTTGTAGATGCTTATAAAAATATGGGAGACGCAATTAAAGTTCCTATTATTGTTCGTTTACAAGGTACAAATGCCGAAATTGCTAAAGAATTGATTGATAATTCGGGAATGCCTATTTTGTCAGCAGTACAATTTCAAGAGGCTGCAGACCAAGTTCAAGCAGCACTTTCCTAATCATATCAAGTTTTTGAAATACAATAAATCCTGAATGAAAGTTCAGGATTTTTGCATATAATATCATTACTATATTTTTATGTTATGAAATTTTTAAGTTTGGGAATATTATTAGTTTCAAAGAGATTTAAAATTAACTTTACAAGAAAAATAAAATGAAAAAAATAATTGTTTTAATACTTTGTTTGGTACTATTTGTAAACACAAATGCAAGATCAAAACAACAATCGGAAGATTACGAAAAAGTAGCTGTTGAGATTAATACCTTTTTAAATGAAATTGTTTTAGACGAAGAAATTAGTGGTAGTTATAGTTTTGAAGTTTTACTCACTGCAAATACAGAAAATAGAATTCAAGTACTAAAAGTAAGTACACATAGCAATAGTATAAAAAGAAATGTAAAAAATGCTTTAAACAACCGACCAATCAAACCAGGTGATTTGTTCATAGGAAAAGAATATACTTTTATAATCAACGTAAAAGAAAATTAATTTCGGTAACCTAACCAAATTTCCTTATAGTAATTACAAAATTTTTTGAAAAGCAAAAATCCTGACTGAGAGTTCAGGTTTTTTTTTATATTTACATAAACTAAATTAAAAAAATATGATAGTTTATGGATCTAAATCATCGAAAATAAAAATAGGAAAAATCCGAAATATTATTTGCCCACATTGTGCAACGAATAGCGAAATGAATTATTCTATTTTTGGACGATATGCTCATATATATTGGATTCCGCTTTTTCCAGTAGGAAAAGAAACTATTTTGGAATGCAATAGTTGTAAATCGAGTTATCATTTAAAGAATTTGTCAGAAAATATAAAACAAAAATTCCAGCAAGAGCAAGTTCGAAACCCAGCAAAAACACCAATTACTCACTTTAGTTTATTGTTTTTAATAGCAATTGGAGTCGGAATTGGTATTTTTTTTAGTTTTAAGTCAAAATCCGAAACCAAGGAATTTGCTAAAAACCCAAAAGTTGGCGATGTTTTTTATGAAATAACCTTGAGTGGAAGGTTTTCGACTGCAAAAATTATAAAAATTACAAAAGATTCTATATTTTCATTAGAAAATAATTTAGAATCTGATAAAAAGGACGATGTTGATGAACAATCTTCAAAAATAGAAAATTATACATTACCGTGGCGAATAACAAAAAAGAAATATTTAGAATTTGTTGCAAAAACAGATACGGTTTATAAAATAACAAGAAAATAAATGAAAAAAGCAATTTTTCCGGGTTCGTTCGATCCAATTACACTCGGTCATTTCGATATTATACAAAGAAGCATTCCATTGTTCGACGAAATTATAGTTGCAATCGGTATTAATGCCGAAAAAAAATATATGTTTTCGCTCGAGGACAGAAAGCGTTTTATCGAAGAAGCATTTGCAGATCAACCTAAAGTTTCGGTTGTAACTTACGAAGGTCTTACGATTAGTTTATGTAAGAAGTTAAAAGTCCAATTTATTTTGCGTGGACTCCGAAATCCTGCGGATTTTGAATTCGAAAAAGCAATTGCTCACACCAATCGACGATTGTCCAAAATAGAAACTGTTTTTTTGCTTACGGCTTCCAAAACTTCATATATCAGTTCGAGTATCGTGCGCGATGTTATTCGTAATAAAGGCGATTATACCGTTTTAGTACCAGATTCGGTTAGAATTGGTTTATAAGTTCAAAAAATCTAATTTTTGCATAACTACAAAATGAATTCTAACGTTATAAATATTTCTTAATAAAATGAAATCTCAATACATTTTTATTAAATTTGAAAAAAATTAAAACTTGAAGAATTTACTATATTTAATTGGTTTTTGTACTGTATTATTAGTTTCTAATAAGACATTTTCGCAAGAGCCTAAAAAAATCATCATTGAATATTCTGATTTTGGAGATCGAAACGAAGCCCTAATTCCTGGTGCAGCATTGTTAACAGGGAATGTTCGAATAAGCCACGATGGAGTTGTTTTGACTTGTAACAAAGCCTATTATTTCGAAAAAGAAAATTACGTGAAAGCCTTTGGAAATGTTCAAATGGTACAAGGCGACACACTTTTTTTAAATAGTAAATATGCGGAATATAACGGAAACGTAAAACAAGCATACGCCACTGGCTCCGTAATAATGCGTTCGCCAGAAAGTACTTTGGTAACTGATACCATCAATTTTGATAGAAACAAACAAGAGGCTTTTTACAGATCTTTCGGAACAATTACAAATCGAGAAAATATACTAAAAAGTATATCAGGATATTATTACGTTAACGAAAAAAAGTTCAAATTTAGGTCAGCCGTTACGATAACTAATCCCAAATATTTAATTAAAACCAACAATTTAGATTATTATACGAATTCAGGACATTCTTACCTGTATGGGCCTTCGACCATTACAAGCAAAGAAAATTATATTTATACTGAAAAAGGTTTTTATAACACAAAAAAAAATACTGGACATTTTTTGAATAAATCGTACATAAAATACAATGACAGACTCATTCGAGGCGATAGTTTATATTATGATAGAAATAGGGAATTTGCATCAGCAACAAACAATGTAAAGATTACAGATTCTATAAATAGAGGAATTGTAAAAGGACATTATGCTGAAATTTACAAACAAAAGGATTCTTTGTTCATTACAAAACATGCAGTAGCAATTAATCTTGTAGATAAGGATTCGGTATATATTCATGCAAAAAAAATGTTGATTACTGGAAAAGAAGGGAATCGAATTCTTAGAGGTTTTAATGATGCTCGTTTTTATAAAAAAGATTTAACAGGCAAGTGCGATTCTATTCATTCGGACTCTAAAAAAGCACTCACAAAATTAATCGGAAATCCAATTCTTTGGAATTTTGATAACCAAATGACAGGCGAAATCATGCACCTTATTGGAAATAATAAAACCCAAAAACTCGATTCTTTGAAAGTGCTTAACAACGCATTTTTGGTTTCGAAAGATACATTGGGAACAGGTTATAATCAGGTAAAAGGTCAAAATTTGTATGGTAAATTTCGAGATAGTAAACTCTATGAAGCCGACATAATTAAAAACACTGAAGTTGTTTATTTTATGCGAAACGATAATCACGAACTTATTGGAATTAACAAAAATGTGAGTAGTAAAATTAATCTTACACTCGATGGAAACACTATCGATACAATGACTTTTTTTACTAACGTTGACGGTCAAATTTACCCTGAAAAAGATTTACCCGAAAATGCTCGAAAACTTAGAGGTTTTATTTGGCGAGGCGAGGAACGAATAAAAACCAAAGAAGATATTTTTCCCCAGGAAGAAAAGGATTTAGACGATAGGATTACAAAAAAAGTAAAAGCCGAGTTATGTAGCGATGCAGAAGATGTTCCAATGCCTATCCGAAAAGAAACTTTGAACTTTGATAAGAAAAAAAAGAAAAAGTAAATTTTGATGTTACAAAACTCCAACTTGTTTCATACATTCTTTCATCGATAAATAGGTTCTTTCGATATCATTATCCAAACCAATCGAAAATCGAATTAAACCATCGGTCAAGCCCATTTCTATTTGCTCTTCTAAAGGAATTTCGGACGATGTAGATGTTCCTGGCGCAGAAAACAAAGTTTTATAAAAACCAAGACTTACGGCTAAATATCCAAGATTTTTGTGTTGCATGAGTTCCATCAATTCATTGGCTTTGTCTAGCGAACCAACATCAAGCGTCATCATTCCACCAAAACCATATTCGTGATTTATCATTCCCGAATAAATTTCATGACTTGGGTGCGATTTCAATCCAGGATAAACTGTTTTTATGCCATCTTTTTCAAATCGTTCGGCCAAATACATAGCGTTATAACTGTGTTGTTTCATTCGGATGTGCAAAGTTCGTAGGTTTTTCATGACCGAAGCCGAACGTAAACTGTCCATTGTTGGTCCCAAAAGCATGCTCGCTCCGGAGTTTACATTTTTTAAATCATTGATAAATTCTTGCGAGGCACAAGTAACTCCGCCAACCGTATCGGAACTTCCGTTAATGTATTTTGTCAAGGAATGAATCACAATATCGGCACCTAATTTTATGGGAGCCACAGATAATGGCGAAAATGTATTATCGACAACTAATTTCAAATTATGACGTTTTGCAATAGCCGAAAGTCCAGCAATATCTGCCACTTCGAGCAACGGATTACTAACGGTTTCGCAATACAAAACTTTGGTGTTTTCGTTAATTGCGGCTTCTACAACATTTAGTTTTGTAATATCTACAAACGATGTTTTGATGCCAAATCTTGGCGTAAAATTTTTCAAAAAAGCATAGGTTCCGCCGTAAATGGTTCTGCTCGAAACAATATGATCGCCGTTGGAACACAGTTGCAGTAGAGTAGGAGTAATGGCTCCCATTCCCGATGCCGAAACATTGGCAGTTTCCGTTCCTTCCATTGCTGCAAGGGCTTTATCGAGATATAAATTGCTTGGCGAGGAATGTCTGGAGTATAAATAACAACCTTCGGCATTGCCTTCAAAAGTATCGAACATTGTTTTTGCTGACAAAAAGGTATAGGTCGAACTGTCTGAAATAGATGGATTTACGCCACCAAATTCTCCAAAATATTGTAAATCTTGAATATTGTCCGCTGGATTGAAATTTTTCATATCGAAAGTATTTAATTTTACTTCAAAAAAACAATTTATAGGATTTATAATCAATACTATTTCATAAAATTAGATTATAAAACTATTAATTATTAAATTTGTAGTCTATATGTCTTTAAAATAAAAAAATAACATTCAATTTTAGAAAATTTGAAATATGAATCTTGATCAAACCGACAAAAAACTATTGCATTTGTTGCAAAACGACAGCAAAAAAACTACCAAAGAATTATCAGCAAAATTAAATCTTTCTGTTACAGCAGTTTACGAACGCATAAAAAAACTAGAGCGCGAAGGAATTATCGATAAATACGTAGTTTTATTAAACCGAAAAAAAATAGATAAAGGTTTTGTGGTTTTTTGTCACTTAAAATTAATTCAGCATACAAAGGAGTTTTTAACCAAATTCGAAAGTCAAGTGATCAAACTTTCTGAGGTTTTAGAATGCCATCATGTAAGCGGCGATTACGATTATATCCTGAAAATTGTGGTTAAAGATATGGAGGAATACCGAGAATTTCTGGTTACAAAACTCACAACATTAGACCATATTGGCAGCACGCACAGCACATTTATGATTTCCGAAGTAAAAAATACAATCGTTATTGATATTTAATTTTTTTTGGAATTGAAATTCATTTTTGTCATTGTCATTGCAATTAAATTATTAAATTTGCATCACAAAATATAAAAATATGAGTTCATTTGACGTAGTCATTATAGGTTCAGGCCCAGGCGGATATGTATCGGCAATTCGTTGTGCACAATTAGGTTTCAAAACGGCCATTATCGAAAAATATGCCACTTTAGGCGGAACTTGCCTCAATGTGGGTTGCATTCCATCGAAAGCAATGTTATCCTCATCGCATCATTTTGATGAAATAAAGCATTTTGAAGAAAACGGAATCGAAATTTCGGGCGAAGTAAAAGCCAATCTTCAAAAAATGATTGCACGCAAGCAAGCAGTTGTAGACCAAACTGTTGGCGGAATAAATTTTTTGATGGATAAAAATAAAATTACTGTTTTTACTGGAACCGGAAGTTTTGAAGATGCCACTCACGTTAAAATTGTAAAAGTCGATGGAACTTCAGAAACCATCGAATCTAAAAATATAATTATTGCAACAGGCTCTAAACCATCGAGTTTGCCATTTATAAAATTAGACAAAGAAAGAATTATCACATCAACCGAAGCATTAAAATTGCCTGAAATTCCTAAACATTTAGTAATTATTGGTGGTGGCGTTATCGGGATTGAACTAGGACAAGTTTATTTACGATTAGGAGCGCAAGTTTCGGTTATTGAATATATGGACCGAATTATTCCTGGAATGGACGGTTCATTATCTAAAGAATTAACCAAAGTTTTGAAAAAACAAGGAATAAAATTCTTCGTTTCGCACAAAGTAAAATCGGTGGAAAGAAACGGAAATGCAGTTCAAGTTCAAGCCGAAAATGCAAAAGGCGAAACCATTACTTTCGATGGAGATTATGCCTTAGTTTCGGTTGGTCGTCGCCCATTTACCGATGGATTATCAGTAGAAAAAGCAGGTGTAAAAATCACAGATCGCGGAATGATTGAAGTAAACGATCATTTGCAAACCAATATTCCGAATATTTACGCCATTGGAGATGTAGTTCGTGGAGCAATGCTAGCGCACAAAGCCGAGGAAGAAGGCGTTATGGTTGCCGAAATTTTAGCGGGTCAAAAACCACATATCGATTACAATTTAATTCCTGGAGTGGTTTATACTTGGCCAGAAGTTGCTGCAGTTGGACAAACCGAAGAACAATTGGTTGCAGCAGGAATTGCATTCAAATCAGGAAGTTTTCCTTTCAAAGCATTGGGTCGCGCAAGAGCAAGTGGCGATTTAGACGGATTTGTGAAAATTCTTGCGGATGCAAAAACCGATGAAGTTTTAGGAATTCATATGATTGGTGCACGAACAGCCGATTTAATTGCTGCAGCGGTTTACGCCATGGAATTTAGAGCATCTGCCGAGGATATTTCTAGAATGTCTCACGCGCATCCAACATTTGCAGAAGCATTGAAAGAAGCCGCATTGGCA
>JAYUFL010000098.1:0-1796 GCA_043738745.1 Bacteroidota bacterium | reverse complement strand
AGCTAACATGATTGCTATTAAAAGTAAATAACAAAACCAAAAACCAATATGAAATAAAATAACGATTGATTTTTTCATAAGATCAAATTTAGGGATTTAGAACAACAATATTCGATGATTTTAAAATCATTAGAAAATATATTATTCAAACTGGTAATATTCATCTGCAAGATTGGTAAAGTCTTATGCAGATGCTAAATAAAAAACATTCCTAATAGAAGTGCTTCCTTAATTTAAGATCGAATAAAAATGAAGTTTTTTACTAAAATTTGAATGTTAATTTAGAATAAATATTATAAAGAATCACTTTTAACTTGATTTCACTTTTTGATTAAAAGAATTAAACTTATCCCTTAAAATTTTCATATCCTCACTTACTTTTTTGTCCAAAACCTTTGCATAATGTTGGGTAGTTCTTAAATTTTTATGTCCAAGCATTTTGCTTACACTTTCAATTGGAACGCCATTTGTGAGCGTTACAGTGGTGGCAAAAGTGTGTCGGGCAATATGAAAGGTTAATTCTTTTTCTATCTCACAAACGCCTGCTATTTCTTTGAGATAAGCATTCATTTTTTGATTGGTTAAAATTGGCAAAAGCCTATCTTCGTTATTGCTTTTTGGATGGTCTGAATATTTATCAATTATCATTTGCGTTACGGGAAGAATAGGAATTTTAGAAGCGGTTTCTGTTTTTTGTCTGTGAGTGAATATCCACTTCTCGCCATCAATACCGATGCTTATATGAGATTTTGTTAAGTTTTTGACATCAATGTACGCCAAACCAGTAAAGCAACTAAAAAGGAATATATCTCGAACTAATGACAATCTTTCTGTTTTGAAATCTTTATTGATGATGTTTTGAATTTCTTCTTCAGATAAATAAACTCTCTCGACTTCTTTAACTTTTGATTTATAATTCGCAAACGGATTTTTGTCGAGCCAGTCATTGGCCAAACAAAGTTTGATTATTTTGCTGAAGTTCTTTATATATTTTACCGCTGTGTTATTGGCACAGTTCCGAACACTTCTCAACCAAAATTCGTAATCGGTTACAAAAGCGTGATCTATTTTGTTTATCTCGATATCGGAAACTTTGTATTTCCATTGCAGGAATTCGATGGTATGGCTCAACGAAGTTTTATAACGTTCTAATGTTCCTGGTGCGTATTCTTTGCCAACCAATTCTTTGATTTTGTTATTATGGTCTTGAAATATTGGAATTAACATTCGTTGGCGCTGTTCGGTTCCCAATAATTTTTCTTTGAAATTTTCAATCGTTAAGTTCTCATTTCGGTGCATCAATTCCATTTGAGCATTAAAAACTTTCGTTTTCATCAAATCAAGGTAACTATTTATTGAACGTGCTTCTTCGGTTGTGCCTTTCATTTTGGATAGTTCGGACGACCATTTGGAGGTTTCGACAAACTTCTTGGTGCTAAACTCTAATCGTTTTCCGTCAACTGTTAAGCGTACATAAATTGGGAGTTGTCCTGCTGCATTGGCTTTTGTGCTTTTAGCATAAAAATGCAAAGTGATTTTTGTTTTCATAGTGGTAACCTTTTAATTAGTATTCAATTTAGTTTCAAAATCAATGTCAAACAAGATGTTCAAATAGTAAACTTGTTGATGAACAAGTGATTGAACTGGCTGTTAGAATTTTTTGAAAGATTTAGCGAGACCCTAATTTTCGAAAATTCTAGGGTCTCGATTTTATCTCTTTAGCGATAAGATTAAATGAATATTTTGGTTAGCACATAAAAGAAAAAACCCCGTAAATCATAAGATTTACGAGGTTT
>JAYUFL010000097.1:0-5089 GCA_043738745.1 Bacteroidota bacterium | reverse complement strand
AAATTGTTTTTGCAAAGATAGTATAAGAATTTAGATTTATAAATTGATTTAATCAAAAGAATTCATCTATACTCTGCCACGGGGTTGCAAGTAAAAAGAGTAGTGTTCTGCTGCCCAAAAGCCAGACAAAATTCATTTTTAATTTAGGATATGAAAAATAACTTAAATTAGCAAAACGATGTCAAAAATTAGGAGAGTATTTAGTAAAGAATTTAAAGCAAAAGTTGTTCTAGAGGTTTTAAAGGAGAAAAACAACATTGAAGTTTTAGCCAAGAAACAAAAAAACCATCTTAATTTAAGATTTTATTTAAATGGGTAGGAGTATAATTTGAGGTGTTGGATTTGAGTTTAAAATTTAATAATTTAGTTGATTAATCTAAAACAATTATGCTTCAAGAAAAAATTCGTTGTACATGGTGTACATTATCAGAATTATACAAAAAATACCATGATCAAGAATGGGGAAAACCCGTTTATGACGATGCAACTTTGTTTGAATTCTTGATTCTAGAAACTTTTCAAGCAGGTTTAAGTTGGATAACGATTCTAAACAAACGAGAAAATTTCAGAAAGGCATTTGATAATTTCGATTACCATAAAATCGCCAATTACAACGACGATAAAATTCTTGATTTATTGCAAGATTCGGGTATTATTCGTAACAAACTAAAAGTTTATTCTGCGGTAACAAACGCTCAAAATTTTAAGAAAATTCAAGAAGAATTTAGAAGTTTTTCTAATTATATTTGGAGTTTTGTTAATGGAAAACCGATTGTAAACTATCCTAAGAAACATTCTGATGTTCCATCAACAACAATAGTTTCTGATATAGTAAGTAAAGATTTAAAAAAACGTGGTTTCAAATTTGTAGGTTCGACCGTTATGTATGCCTATATGCAAGCCACAGGAATTGTTGACGATCATGTTGTAGATTGTTATTTAAGAAATATTGACTAGTAGGTTTTCAAAATTTGCATAAAATCGTTTCTAGAAATTTCCCGACAACCCAAACTTTCAAGATGGTCGTTGTGAACTTGACAATCTAGTAATTTGTAATTTTTAGATTTTAGATCGTTAACCAAATGAATAAAAGCGAATTTGCTAGCATTAGAAACTTTCGAAAACATACTTTCGCCACAAAAAACATGGCCTAAATCTACACCGTACAAACCACCAACCAATTCTTTATTTTGCCAAACTTCGATAGATTTTGCAATTCCCAATTCGTTTAGTTTGCAATAAGCATCGATTAAATCGTTAGTTATCCAAGTACCGTTTTGGTCGTTTCTTTCAATTTTTTGACAATTGGTAATTACTTCTCGAAAATTTTGATTGAATGTAACTTCAAAAATATTTTTATTAAAAATATTTCTCATGCTTTTCGATACCACAAATTCATCGAGAAACAAAACCATTCTTGGGTCTGGTGCCCACCAAATAAACGGTTCATCAATATTAAACCACGGAAAAATCCCCGATTTGTATGCCAAAATCAATCTATTGGTCGATAAATCACCACCAAATGCCAAAATTCCACTTTCGTCGGCTTCGTTTACATCTGGAAAAATTAATTCTGTTGTTATAAATTTCATAATCAAAATTAATGTCAATATAAATTACAATTTCAATAAAAAAATTGATTTTAAAATTGTCTGCAATTTCTAAATAATTTTTAAAATTTATCTATAAACAAAACACAAAAGAGTTTAAAAAAATGAAAAATCAAATTTTTAAACTCTATTTGAAAGTATAAATTTTCTAAAAAGTTTTAATTCTAAAACTCTAAATTCTATATTCTAGAACGGCAAATCGTCGTGATCTTCTTCTTTTATATTGCTTGCTGGCGCAAATGCTTCTGCTGCAGGCATTGACGGCGCTTGAGATGGTGCTTGACCTTCGGCAACAACTTTACCAATTCTCCAACCTTGAATAGTATTAAAATAGACTGTTTCTCCTTGTGGATTTACCCATTCACGACCACGCAAATTAATATCGATTTTCACGTTGTCATTTACTGCAAAATTGTTCAATAAATCGCATTTGTCTTGAACAAATTGTACCAAAATTGCCTGTGGATATTGCTCATCTGTTGTTACAACAATATCTCTTTTCTTGAAACCTGCCGATCCAACTTCTTTAGTTACATCGATCATTTTTACTCTTCCTACTACTTCCATAATTATTTATTTGCTAAAAGAACTTTCCAAGCTGAAAGTACATCATTATTATTCAAAAAATCTTTTGCTTTTAAGTAAATTTTGTCTGAATCATCGGAACTTAAAATACTTTTCACAGCGAAATTATCGGTTACAAATATATTAATTTCTTCCTGATTTGGCAAACATTCTACGTTTCCTAATTTCCCTAAATCGTTTCCATCAAAAACTGTACTTTTTTTTACAAAATCCGGAATATTATCTACTCCAATACCTAGAGTTGTAATAGGTTTTTCGACTTCGAACAATCCCATATTGACTCTAGAATACCAATTGTTACCCAAACGAGAAACTAAATCTATTTTTGTTTGATCGACTTTTCCGTCTTGGTCAAGAATATTTTCATGCAAATGAATTTTTATAACTTCGCAAATAATTAGGTTTCCAGCACCACCTTCTGTGCCCAATGCAATTATTTGGTTTACTTTGCATTCCATTTGAATTGGGCTTTCTAAAACCCGAAAAGGTTTCACAATATCTGATGGAATTGCAGTCAAACCCGCTTTCAAAAACTCGTTTACGTTATCACTATATTCGGTGCTCGACAGCGACATTTGCTGCACAATATCATAATTTACAACATTAATAACGACTTCTTTTGTAGCTTCGCAATTCGTTAAAGTATGTTTAATCGTGTTGTCACGCATACGTCGTGCTGGCGAAAAAATCAAAATTGGCGGCACGGTGCTAAAAACATTATAAAAACTAAAAGGCGACAAGTTTGGATTGCCATTTTCGTCGATTGTACTTGCAAATGCAATAGGTCTGGGCGCAACTGCACTTTGCAAAATGCCTTGCAATTGGTTAGCAGAAATTTCGTTCGGAGTTATACTTATCATTAAATGAATATTTTAATACAAAAGTACTTTTTTTGAAGTTATTTCTTGCGATTGCTTATATGTTTTTGTTGACCAAAGATTTAGAAAAGCATATCTTTGAAATCACGAATACACAATTCCTTCGTTATATTAAAAATTTAAAATATATATATGCAATTTTCTAAAAATAGAAATCTAACCCGATGGATTATTATTGCCTTTTCGTTTGCAATTGTGCTACTGATTTTATGGAACACGTTTACTTTTTTTCAGATTTTTAAAAACGAAGAGCGAATAAAAATGGGGCTTTGGTCTGAGGCTCAAAAATCGTTGATGAACGCAACCGTAAACACGGATATTGAATTACCCCTAAAAATTATTCAGAACGCCAGTATTCCGATTATGGTTGTCAAGAATGATTCGATTATAAACTCTACTAATGTTGACGATGACATTGTAAAAAACAAAGATAAATCGACTGCTTTTTTACGAAAACTGAAAAATCAAAACGAACCAATTGCTTTAGAATATGTTTCTGGAAAATTTCAATATTTATACTATGGCGATTCTAAATTGCTAAATAAATTAAAATACTATCCAATTGCTCTATTACTTATTATAGTTTTGTTCGGTACCTTGGTTTACAATTTTTATAGAAGCACAAAACTAGCAACGCAAAACAAACTTTGGGCAGGAATGGCAAAGGAAACGGCACATCAAATCGGTACGCCACTATCGTCGTTGATTGGTTGGCTCGAAATTATGAAAGTAGAAAATATTGATGAAACTATGATTTTTGAAATAGAAAAAGATATTTCTCGCCTACAAACAATTACCGATCGTTTTTCGAAAATTGGCTCAGAACCTGTTCTAGAAACTTGCGATATTATTTCGGAAACCAAACAATCTTATAATTATTTGCAATCGCGATTTTCTAAACAAATAACATTTTCTTTTTCCGCTCCAGAAGCGCCAATTCTAATTTCGTTAAATCCAGCGTTGCATAGTTGGACTATCGAAAACTTAGTTAAGAATGCTATTGATGCCATGAAAGGAAAAGGGAGTCTAGATATTGTTATAGATTACGAAGACAAATTTGTAAAAATTAAAGTATCCGATTCTGGAAAAGGAATTGCTAAAAACGATTTTCAGCGTATTTTTGAAACTGGTTTTACAACTAAAAAAAGAGGTTGGGGTTTAGGACTTTCGCTCACAAAACGAATTGTTGAGGAGTATCATAAAGGAAAAATTAAAGTTTTGCATTCCGAAATCGGAAAAGGAACAACAATTCAAATGCGCTTTAAAATAGGTTAAAGAACTAGTTCCTTTTGAATTCTAATACTTATTTCCTCAAACTCTTCTTTCGATAGAAAAACTTTGTTTTGAAACCGTATTTCATCCATTTCATTTAATGGAATTAAATGAACATGTGCATGTGGGACTTCTAAGCCAATTATTGTCATTCCTACTCGTTTACATGTAATTGCTTTTTCGATCGCAAGAGCAATTTTCTTTGAAAACAGCATTAATCCTATATACAAATCATCATCGAGATCAAAAATTTTGTTAATTTCTTTTTTTGGAATACACAAGGTGTGCCCTTTTGCATTAGGATTTACATCCAAGAAAGCCAAAAAATCACTGGTTTCTGCAATTTTGTAGCACGGAATTTCTCCGTTTATTATTTTTGTAAAAATAGAACTCATCCTAACTTATTTTTTTAAACCTAAATATAATTAATCTCTAGAAATCTCTAAAATTTCGAATTTCAAAACACCATTTGGGACAGTAATTTCGGCAACTTCACCAACAGATTTTCCTAGTAAACCTCTACCAATGGGTGAGCTTACGGATATTTTCCCTGTTTTTAAATCGGCTTCGCTTTCGGCAACAAGAGTATATCTCATTTCCATTCCGTTGGCTTGATTTTTGATTTTTACGTTCGATAAAACCAATGCTTTCGAAACATCTAGTTGCGATTCGTCAATCAATCGTGCGTTCGAATGCACCTCTTCGAGTTTCGCAATTCGCATTTCGAGCATTCCTTGTGCTTCT
>JAYUFL010000096.1:0-1810 GCA_043738745.1 Bacteroidota bacterium | reverse complement strand
TGGCTGTTCGATTGCCGCAACACCGCCACTTCGCTCCTCGCAAAAAAAATTCCGTAAAAACTCCATTTTTTTTACTGCGGTGCTTGGGGGTGTTCTTTGAACCAGAACATTAGTTTTTCAATTCAACATTTTTTGGATCTCGTTTCATAAGAAACTTATCGGAAACGAGAAAAACAAAAAAATAAATAAAAAGAAAGTAAAGGTAAGTTCCAGTTTCAAGAAAAGAAAGTTCAAGCCCTGCGGGTTTTAAAAAAAATCTCCACCCTAAATTCTCTTTCGCATCAACATTTGATTAAAAATAAAATCCTACTTCCGTACAACATTATCGTACAATTCCGGGTAGTATTTTTTTGAAAAAACTTGCTTTTCTTGAAACCTCCACTTGATGATATGACTTTCTTTTTTTTCTTTTTTTTCTTTTAAAAAATTTAATGGCAAAAAAATAATTGAAAAACCTCAACTTTAAAACAGAAAGTATGCCAAATTTTATAATCCAAACCCACCGAAAAGAAACGATTTACAAAAACCCACATCTATTTGTATTAAACAAAGGATTTAACAGTGGCAAACCTCAAAAAACTGAATTCACAAACAGTTTTGTGATTATTTTCTCAAATGATGAAGATTTAGAAACCGTTTATTGGATTGCGTATAGCCTTTGGAAGTCGAAATTTTGGCATCAATTTTTGTGTGGTTCGGTTATTCCGTTTTTGAGAATTAATGATCTTAAACACAATTTTTCGGCACGAGTAAACACTTTATTACTCGACCACGAAGCACATCAAAAAGATATGAAAGCGTTGAGGTTGTTGGAACTAAAAGAAAAACAATTTCACGAAAACATAAACTTAATCAACGATTTGCGAAGATTGATTTTACATCGATATTGTAAAAAATAATCCAATTTATTAACTAAAAATTTTTACTATGAAACTATTTATTTTGTACCAAACGGACAATTGGAAAAGCAGAGCATCACGAGTATGTTTTGGCGTTTTTGACACACGAGCCAAAGCGATTGACAGCGCAAAATGGCAAGAATTGTATACTTTTAATTTCGAAGTTGTGGTTTTAGAGGTAACTCTCAATTTATTTGAAGAAGTTTAATTTTGGAACGTAAAAAAAGCCCAATCCTTTCGGTTTTGGGCTTTCATAATATCTAATCCAAAGGTCACCACAACTAGAATTAGACTATTTTTTGTGCTTTCTAATTAATATTTTAAGCAGTAAAGATATTAAAAAACTCACTATTGCCCCAAGTGTGGCAAGAATTATAGTTTTTAGAACATCTTCCGAATGTAAATTCGGCAAAACAGTCAAAAATGTACCGCCAGCGGTACCAATTAACGTTGTATTACTGTGTTGTAACGGCATCGTCGTTTTTTACGGTCAATTGGCTAACCGCCGAAATAACGCCACCAGCCACAGCCAAATAACCTGCGACCGAAGTAACAATTACAGGCAAAGCAACTGGTGCACCCAAAATTGTTCCGCCTACGGCTGCCAAAACCAATCCGATATTTCGAAGCACTTTAAAAAACTTTGGAGTTGGCGATTTTACTCTTTTTATGATATTCATAATGTAGATTTTATAATTAATTTTACTTCTTCGTTGCGCTCTAAAATTGGAAAAACTAAAGTTTTCAATTTTTCTAATGCTTTTCGGGATAAACTTCCTTTTGCAATCCCAGTTCTAAAAGTTACTGGAGCAATACAGCCCATTAATTCCTTTTTAGCGTCATTAGCAGGATGGATTAATATCAAATCTCTTCCTGGTACATTTTGCAAATGCAAGTGCCATTGAAATTTT
>JAYUFL010000095.1:0-14089 GCA_043738745.1 Bacteroidota bacterium | reverse complement strand
CGA
The DNA here is from genome assembly GCA_043738745.1 of Bacteroidota bacterium. Lineage (GTDB taxonomy): Bacteria > Bacteroidota > Bacteroidia > Flavobacteriales > Flavobacteriaceae > Flavobacterium. Next base: position 14,086 of record JAYUFL010000095.1, on the reverse strand, counting down.
ATTTAATTATTTAAAATAGTATTGGACAATAAAAATATATTAATTTTAATAATGTTTTTTATTTCATATTAAATTTTATTTTACATTTGCTTTACTAAAATTAATTATTAAATAATAATAAATAAAATGAAAAAAATAGGATTATTGTTAGCAGTAGCATTCTTCGGAACAACTGTAGTAAATGCACAAGAAGTTGCAAAATCAAAAACTGAAATTAAAAAAGTAGTGACGACTAAAGTTGCAACAACCAAAAAAGTTGTTTCGGCGAAAGTCGAAGGTGCTGGAATGGTTTTTGAAAACGAAACTATCGATTATGGAACAATTGCTCACAATGCAGAACCAAATCGCGAATTTAAATTTACAAACAATGGTAATAAACCTTTGATTATTACCGCAACACAAGGATCTTGTGGTTGTACAGTTCCAACAACTCCAAAAGATCCAATTGCACCTGGGGCAAAAGGTGTAATTGGGGTTCGTTATGCTACGGATAGAGTAGGCCCGTTTACCAAAACGGTTACCGTAACTTCTAATGCAGTTGGAGCAGAATCTAAAGTTATTACTATTAAAGGAACAGTTTTGCCAGATCCAACTCCGGCAGTAACACCTGCAACTACAAAAAGTTAAGACTTTTAAATTTATAATTAAAACTTCCTTTTACAAGGAAGTTTTTTTTTGATTATAATTATGAGAAAACTAGAAAACAGTGAATTAGATCGTAAATCAATTTTGGATTTTAAAAAATCCGAAAAAACACCAATTATAATTATTTTAGATGATATTAGGAGTCTAAATAATATTGGTTCTGTATTTAGAACTTCAGATGCTTTTTTGATTGAGAAGATTTATTTGTGTGGCATTACTGCAATTCCTCCCAACAAAGAAATTCATAAAACAGCACTTGGCGCTACAGAAACCGTGGATTGGGAATATTCGAATACTGTTTTGGGAGTTATTGAAAATCTAAAAAAAGAAAACATTTCGGTTTTTGCAATTGAGCAAGTCGAAAATTCTATTTCATTACAGGATTTTAAGATTGAGAAAAACAAAAAATATGCTTTGGTTTTTGGTAACGAGGTTTTTGGTGTTTCGCAAAATGCCATCGAAATTTGTGATGGAGCAATTGAAATTCCTCAACTTGGCACCAAACATTCTCTAAATATTGCTGTTAGTGCAGGAATTGTAATTTGGGATTTATTCTATAAAATGAAAGTTTAAATTTTTTAGAATATTCATTTTTTTGGTATTAAGTAACTATACGACTTCCTCAATTTCAATTTTTTTTCTGATTTCCTCTAATACAAAAACATAATCCGATTGTTTTTTAACAAAATCTCTTTCGGAAACATCAATGACTAAAATATTTATGTTTTTTTGAGATTTAATGTAATCTAAATAGCCTTGATTGGTTTTTTCGAGATATTCCGCAGGAATTTCCTGCTCGTAATTACGCCCACGTTTTTTAATGTTTTGCAACAATCGGTCGGTGTTTTGATAGAGATAAATATACAAATCTGGCTTTGGCATTTCTTTATAAATAATGTCAAACAAAGTTTTATATAATCGAAACTCATCTTCATTGAGCGTAACTTTTGCAAAAATCAGAGATTTAAAAATATGATAATCGGCGATTATAAAATCCTTAAACAAATCGAATTGTGCCAAATCGTCTGACAATTGTTGGTATCTGTCGGCAAGAAAAGACATTTCTAACGGAAAAGCATATCTATTTTGATCTTTGTAGAATTTTGGCAAAAAAGGATTGTCTGCAAAACGTTCTAAAACAGTTTTAGCATTAAAATCTTCTGCAATTTTATTGGCTAAAGTAGTTTTTCCAGCACCAATATTTCCTTCTATAGCAATATAATTAAAATTCTGAAGTTTGATGTTTTTTAATGGTAATTGAATATAATGCAGTCTTTTACATTCGCTTTTGTCTGCGCAATCCGCAATTAGTTCTAATGTTGTTTTGTCCAAGCTAGCATGTTTCCAATTCAATCCTAAATCTTTGAGAGGCAGAAGCACAAATAATCGTTCTTGCATGAGTTGGTGCGGAACAATTAAATTTTCGGTTTCAATTCGTTCCTCATTATAATAAATAATATCAATATCTATAATTCGAGGTTGATAATCATTAGAGTCTATTTTTTTTCGACCTAATTCTTTTTCGATTTTTAGAATTTTTGATAGAATTTTTGGAGCAGATTTTTCTGTATGAATTAGAATAGTGCAGTTAAAAAACAAATCACTACTAAAACCCCAAGATGGAGTTTCATAGACAGGCGAAATTTTCACAACAGTTCCTACTTCATTATGAATTTTCTCAATAGCCAACTTGATGTTGTTCAGACGAATGCCCAAATTACTTCCTAACGATAAAACTACTTGATTTTGAATCTTCATACAACTACAAATTAACTAAAAAGAAAGTTATAATTATAAAAAAATCAGCGTTCTGTTGAAAACTATTTGTATTTTTTTATACTAAAACCTCATTTTAAAAAGTTAAATAGTATTTGGTCTTGATTTATAAAGTGTTAAATTTGTATTTCAAAATCATTCAATTCTTATTTTAAAATATTATTAAAAAACACATTATGTTTAAGAAAACTCTAAAAATAGTCGGTATTGTATTACTACTTATAATTGTATCACTTTTTGCAATTCCTTATTTTTTTAGTGATCAAATTAAAGCAAAAATTGCAGATGCTATTAATGAAAAAGTTGATGCAAAAGTCTCTTTTGAAAATGCAGACTTGAGTTTATTCAAAAATTTTCCGAATGCAAATGTGCGTTTAGAAAAATTACTCATCATCAACAAAACGCCTTTTGAGGGAGATACTTTGGTTTCATTAGGAGAATTGAATCTCAAAATGTCTATTAAAGAATTGTTTAAAGGCAAAGACGAAGGAATGAATATTGAAGGCGTAACTTCCTCGAACGGAAAAATAAACATTCTTTTTAACAAAGACGGAATTGGTAATTTTGATATTGCTTTAAAAGACAATAAACCAAAAGAAGCAGGAAAAAGTGATCCTTTGACGTTGAAAATTCAGAATTATGCGATTCAAAACTTTCGATTCAAATATTTCGATGAACGCTCAAAAATCAAAATGGTCATTGACAGTCTGAATCACGAAGGAACAGGCGATTTTGTGGCTTCTAAATTAGATTTGAATACGAAAACAAAAGCAAAAATCTCTTTAGATATGGACAAAGTGAATTATATGAAAAATATTCGCTTGACTCTCGACGCTGTTTTGGGAATTGATCTTGAGAAACAAAAATATACGTTCAAAGAAAATAAAGCCAAAATAAATGAATTACCATTAGAATTCGATGGTTTTATTGCGCTTGTAGATGCAGGTCAAGAATATGATTTGAAATTTAAAACGCCAACTTCATCATTCAAAAATTTCTTAGGTCTAATTCCGTCTGCTTATGCCTCGAAGTTAGATGGCGTGAAAACTACTGGAGATTTTTCGGTTGTTGGTTTTGCAAAAGGAATTCAGAGTAAGACTTCGGTTCCAAAATTCAATATTGCAATTGCCTCCAATAATGCAAGTTTTCAATATCCAAATCTGCCAAAATCGGTTCAAAAAATTGTAATTGACACCAAAATTATCAACGAAACTGGTGTTGCAAATGACACCTATGTAAATTTAGATAAACTGTCGTTTCAAATCGACCAAGATGTTTTTGATGGTCATGCCAATTTCAAAAACCTGACAACCAATGCCTTGGTAGATGCTGCGATGAAAGGAACAATCAATCTTGCAAACTTATCGCAGGCCTATCCAATAAAATTAAAAATTCCGTTAACTGGAATTTTAAAAGCCGATGTAATGACTAAATTCGATATGCAATCTGTAACCAATAGTCAATATGCGAACATAAACAATGCCGGAACAATGAGTCTTTCTGGTTTTAAATATGCCGATGAAAAAGGAAAAGTGATGAATATCAATCAAGCAATAGTTCAGTTTAATCCAAGTAAAGTCAATCTTCAAAAATTCGAAGCCACGACTGGAAAAAGTGACATTTCGGTAACTGGTTTGTTGGAAAATTTCTATGGTTTTATGTTTAAAAACCAAGAGTTAAAAGGGAATTTTAATATGAGTTCCAATCAAATTGCAGTTTCGGATTTTATGGATTCTAGTTCGAAAACGACATCTGATACTAAAACTACAACTTCAGGAAAATCGAATTCAATGAAGATTCCTGCTTTTTTGAATTGTACTTTAACAGCAAAAGCAAACACAGTTTTGTATGATAATTTAGTATTGAAAGATGTTTCGGGTAAACTGATTGTAAAAGACCAAAAAGTTACGATGCAAAATGTAAAAACATCTGTTTTTGGAGGAACAATTGGCTTAAATGGCGATGTTTCGACTAAGGGAAAAGTTCCAGTTTTCAATATGAATTTAGGACTCAATAAAGTCGACATTGCACAATCGTTTACACAATTGGAAATGCTGAAAAAAATTGCGCCAATTGCAGGAATAATCAACGGAAAATTGAATTCGACCATAAAACTAAACGGAAATCTCGACGGTTCCATGAAACCCGATTTAAAATCGCTTTCGGGGGATTTGTTAGGTCAAATGCTTTCGACAACAATTAATCCAACAAATTCTACTTTGTTGACTTCGTTAACTTCGAATTTTAAATTTATAGATTTAAAAAAACTGAATCTAAATGATATAAAAGCCGCCTTATCATTTAAAGATGGGAAAGTAAATGTAAAACCATTTGACATTAAATATCAAGACATTAAAGCAACAATTAGCGGAACTCACGGTTTTGATCAAAATATGAATTACGATTTGAAACTGAATATTCCAGCAAAATATCTTGGCAACGAATTGAGTGCACTATTCTCTAAATTATCACCAACAGATGTAGCAAAACTCGAAAACATTCCGATTACGGCAATGATGACGGGTAGTTTTACAAACCCAAAAATTTCGACAGATATGAAAGGTGCTATTAGCAATTTGACTTCGCAATTGGTAAAACAACAAAAAGAAAAACTAATATCCAAAGGAACTTCTGCCTTGAGCGACTTGTTAAACAAAAACAAAAAGCCAGGTGATACAACCAAAACAAAAATTCCAGTTACCAAAGAAGATGTTACCAAAAAAGCAAGTGAATTGTTAAACGGTTTGTTTGGAAAGAAAAAAGAGTAGTTTGTTGATAATCAATAACTATTAACCATTTTTATTCTTTTTCGTCCCAATGGTTTCTACTTTTTTTTCAAAAGGTTAACATTACTCATAAATAAATTTTAATTCAATCTAAAATCGACCTGCATACGTTCCAATTCTGCCAATAATTCGTTAGAGATTTTGATTTTTAGTTTTCGGCTTTGCATCCATAATCTTGTGACGACTTTGGTTTTTTTTATTGCTGATGTTTGCTAGTGTGTTCAAGACAAGAATTTGGTCTATTAAATAAAAAACCCAGAGCAAAAAATGTCTGGGTCGATTTTCTTATTTTATAGTGCTCATTTATAGCAGATTGTATAATAGGGCACTTTCAGAATGCAAATGTAATAAAAATAATTACATATCAAACTTTATTTTAGAATTAATTATGTTTTTCACAAGTTCGTTTTCAGAAGCACTTGCTAATAATTCCTTTAATTCTTGTTCTAAATCACTTGATCTGTTTTTAGAAACTTTACTCAATATGAAAAGTACTAATCGTAATGAAGCATTTAAATTTGTGTTATTTTGTGTTTTTAATCTATACTTTAAATTTGGAATACTTTTTATACCAATTGGTTGATTATAATCAAAAAGCACGCCATTATGTGAACAAATATTTCTAATGTTTATGATAGAAATAAAATAGTTGTTTAACAACGATATTTCTCTAAAACCATAAACTTCAGATATTTGTAATTTTAAATCTTCATTTTTTAGATTTGAAAAAACTTTAAAAATTTGACCAAAGGTTAAAAATTCAAACACTTTCCATGTAGGAGCATAATCACACGGATGATATTTTTTGTGATGTTTTGATATAATTTTATTTTTTGTTTTTAAATTAAAATAAATTGAATTAAATTCTTTTAAAATTTGATTATCAACTATTTTAGAATCTATGTACCATGTATTATTTTCATTATAAAAATTTGATGCAGAATAAACCAATTGAGTTCTAAAATGAACTTCAATTCTATAAATGTATTTTAAAAGTAACATTTTCATGTCAAAATCAAAATAATACAATTTGATAATATCATTAAAATTTACATCATTTATAAATTGATGTGTTTTTCTGTCTTGAAAATAATACGAATAAAACCCCAATCGATAATAACCAATATCGAGCAAGGTTTCTTTTACTTTATCAATATCACAATCAAACACCATTCCTCTACTTTCTAGTAGTTTTATTTGCTGTTCTACTGTTGTGGCTTTGCTTCCCATTTAATCAAAATATTTAAAATCTTCAATCAACATGTTATAAATTGCTTCTTTAACTCGTTTGGTTTTTTCTTGAATTAATGCAATTTTTTCTAACAAATCTGCACATTCATTAATGTCGGCATATTTTTTTATTTGAACCAAACCGCTGTCTTTGGTTACAAAATTTGGATAATCGAAATATTTAAAATAGGCTTCATTCTCAAGACCAACATTCTCTAAAAATTGTCCTTTGGTATAATTCAAATTCCAGAATTGATAAAATTCTTCTATGGCGATTGCCAAATTAATTGCTACCGATTTAGATTTTTTAATCTCCGCTTGCAATGTGGTTCTATAAAAACTGTCTTGATTATTTGGACTCATTGGGTTATCGACCCAAACCTCGGGTGCGCCCAAAACAGGATTATCTGCCTCGAACTTGGTAACCACGCAACGGTTTTCGGCAAGACCAAAAGCATAGCACAATGCAAACCAGTCGATTTTTAGGTTTTCTGGAATATTGGGTTGCCAAATTTCATATTGATTTGTCCATAAAGGATTTCTACCAAAAATAGATTTACTAATTGCATACCAACTAAATAATGCTTGACTTGATAAAATATCATAGGCACAATAGGAACGACTATTTGCTGCACCAGAATGTATTTGTTGCAAATTAATTGAACTAAAAGAAGACATAAGCATAAACCAAACTCGGTCACATTCATTTGATAATCTTTCAGAAGGTTCTTGTCTTAATCTGACTGGAGTATTATCGTCCATAAAACCAATAAAAGTTCCATTTGTGAAACCATATGGTGAGTTATAACTTGTATGACGTACATCATTTAATGGAAAACCGCTAACTATTTTTAATTTTTTTTCATCAATTGAAAAATTTCTGTACATATTATATCTCGGTTGTCTTACCAATTTATCTTTCCTGTCTAATTCAGGCAATAAATCTCTAATATCGCCACGAGAATTATCCAAATTTACAAATCCAAAATTATTTACATAATTATCGACAGTTGGGTTCAGGGTTTCATCGGCATCGTTCCAATTGAAAGCCAAATCTTGTTTTTTGACCATTGTTAAATCAAGTACTTTTACTTTGTTTTCTCGGTTTGGGTTTGGGTCATATTGCCAAATAGTAAAAGCCAATGGCCACTTGCCTTTTAGTTTAAAAAACTCGTTGCTGGTGGTTATAAATCCATTAAGATAAGTGAAATTTTCGTCCCAAATTTTTCTAAATCCTTTGTAAGTTGGTCGAGGAATGAGCCACGATGTTGGTGTAAAAATCATTACCAATGGTTTTGCATCGGGCAATTTTACAGTTTGTGCTTTACAAATATTAAGTATTTGTCCCAAGAATGCCAAATAGCGTTCTTTGCCAGCATCGGCTCCAGTTAATGCTAGAATTTCAGGATTTATTTCGTATTCAGCATCAGATTTTTCTCTAGCCGAAACATTTTCGTCAGTATTTTTATAAGGTGGATTTAACAAGAAAGCCAATGGCTTATCAATTGGTTTTTTGGTGCTTTGCAGAACTGCTTTTTCGAGTTCTTGGTAATAATCTTCGCCATTTCGGTCAAGAAAATTTAATCCTTCGTTGGCGATAGTTTTGGGCACAATCGTGAAACCAGTTTCTATATGCCACGGATCGGCTTTCATTCGTTTTTCGATAATTTTGAGCAAATCTGGTTGCAGTTCCGAGATTATTTTGTGTTTTAACTTGCCTTTATAACTACTAATAAGGTTGCCCGAACCACCTGCTGGGTCAAAAACTACATAATTGTCGTGAATAGTCTCGAAAACTTCGTTTTTGGCAAACCAAAGCGCAAATTTACTAAGGTTATCATCTGTAAAAAATATACCGTGTTGCTTGACATATTCTGGGTCAATAACAGCAAGAACTTCATCAAAACGAGAGAAATAATAATCGACCGTCAAGCCAGAACCTTCGTTAGTAAAAATATATTGGTCTTCGATAAACTTAATGAATTCTTTTTTATGTTTGGCAATAATTTCGATATCGTCAGAAAATTTTTTGCCAGAAAAACCAATTACTTTTATAGTGTCAGAATTATCATTTTCGGCAACCGATGAAGTTATATCCCAAAACGGAATTATGGAATAAAAAGCGTGAACAGCAACTATTGGCGTTTCGAAAAAAAATTTCATTCGCTCGATTGCGTGAATAAAATTATGCTTATTTACTAAAATTCTTTCGGAATCAAGATGATTTAAAACCTTTAAGATTTCATAAGTTTCGGTTATCAAACTTTTACGGTCGTTAAAAAACTCTCCTTTCAAATCTTTTGGATCGAGCCAATATTGTGCAGCTTCTTTAATCAAAAGCATATTTGGTTTCGCAGTTTTGCGAGCATTTTCTTTACCAATTGTGCTTGGTGCAACATTCGCATCGGCAGTATTCGACATAATAACTGCAAATTCTGGTAAATTTTTTATTTTCCAAATGCCACAAAATTCATGAGAAATTACCATTATGGAATTATAAGAAAGTCCAAATTTTTTCTTGTAATGTAAGGCTTGATAAAAACCTTCAAGCCATTGCGAGAAATTGGTTTTGGCCTCTACAATTAATTGACCTTCAACATATCCATCTGCTCCGTGCGTATTTTTTGCAGATTCAATACTAAATTTAGGAAAAATTTTTGTGAATAACGGATATAATAATTGGCGTTTTGCATCTTCGTTTTCGTTGCTTTCGATATATTTTTGAAGGCTTCGAAGTTCTAAGTCGTAGGTAATTTGTTTTGCCATTGTTATATTTTCTGCTAATATACTTTATTTAATGTTTTAATTCAATTTAAAATCAACCTGCAAACGTTCTAGTTCTGCCAACAATTCGTTAGAGATTTTAATCTTTAATTTTCGGCTTTGCATCCATAATCTTGTTACAACTTTGGTTTCTTCGACTGCGGTTTCTGTAATTGGTTCCAAAATAATTGGTTCGTCGTCATCTGATATTTCTTGTGTAAAAACCAACTCTTCATCGTCATTATCATTAGCGTTAGATTCAAACAAAACTGGTTCTGCAATTTTATCTTCAATTTTAGAAACTTCTTGCATTGGTTTTTCAATTTTGACTTTTTCTAGTTCCAAAACATCAAATGTTACCAAATTATCGCCTTTGTTTTCTTGAAAAACTTTACTTAAATTTTCTATAAATGCTGGATTCAAATCTTTTACATCTAATAAAATATTAATTTTTTTAGCAAAATTCTCAAAAACATCTTGCAACATTCTGAAATCGGTAAATGTCAATCTTGGATCAGATTTTTTGCCAGTTTCTCGATCAACCCAGCCTTCCTTTACCAAGACTTTCATGTATGTAAAACTATTCGGAATTAAATAATGACGGTTTTTCATGTATTCTTCGCCAAAAATCTTGAATTCATAACTTTCGTCGTAACCCTCGAGATTGAATATCGCCCAACCTTTTCCGTTTTTGGCAATTCGATGTTGAATATTGGTAATAATACCACCAAAAACCAAGTTTTTATTCAAATGTTGGTTCAAATCTTTGAGTGATTCTAGTTTTGAATTACAAAAATATTTCATTTCGAATTTAAAATCGTCGAGCGGATGACCTGAAATATAAATCCCAACAACTTCCTTTTCTTTGGCTAATTTTTCCATTGTTGACCAATCCTCGCAAGTCGGAATTATGGGTTCGGCAATTTGAATGTCGCTGCCTTCGCCAAATAAACTGACTTGCGCCGAGTTTTCGTTCTCCTGAAATTTAGACGCAAATCGGATTGCTTTTTCGTAAAAAGTAATTCCATCTCCATCAGTATGAAAATATTGTGCCCGAGTTGTGTTGGAAAATGAGTCGAATCCGCCAGCGAGAATAAGGTTTTCGATGGCTTTTTTATTCGCCGAACGCAAATCGATTCGCTTGGTTAAATCAAAAATCGATTTATATTTTCCGTCTTTTCTGTTTTCGACAATTGTGTTTACGGCTCCCATACCAACACCTTTTACGGCTCCAATTCCAAATCGAACGGCATAATCATCATTAACCGTGAATTTATAGAAACTTTCGTTGACATCTGGACCTAAAACTTTCAATCCCATTCGTTTGCATTCTTCCATAAAAAACGAAACTTGCTTAATGTCGCTCATATTATTACTTAAAACCGCAGCCATATATTCGGCTGGATAATTGGCTTTTAAGTACGCAGTTTGGTAGGCAATCCAAGCGTAACAAGTTGAGTGTGACTTGTTAAATGCATATTCGGCAAATGCTTCCCAGTCTTTCCAAATTTTCTCTAGTTTGTCTTCGGCATGACCGTTTTCCATTGCTTGAGAAATAAATTTTGGTTTCATTTTCGCCAAAACATCAATCAATTTTTTTCCCATTGCTTTTCGCAAAACATCGGCATCACCTTTAGAAAAATTGGCTAATTTTTGCGACAAAAGCATTACTTGCTCTTGATAAACCGTAATTCCGTAGGTATCTTTTAATAAATCCTCGCAAGCGTCAAGGTCATATTCTATTGGTTCTTCGCCATTTTTTCGACGAACAAAACTCGGAATATAAGCAATTGGTCCAGGTCGATACAAAGCATTCATTGCAATTAAATCTGGAAAAACAGTTGGTTTTAATTCCCGCAAATATTTCTGCATTCCAGGACTTTCATACTGAAATATACCGACCGTTTCGCCACGCTGAAAAAGTTCATAGGTTTTTAGATCATCTAACGGAAAATTATCAGGATCGACGACAACTCCAGTTCGATATTTTATTAATTTAACGGTATCTTTTATTAAGGTTAGGGTTTTTAATCCCAAGAAATCCATTTTTAGCAAACCAGCACTTTCCACGACCGAGTTGTCAAATTGGGTAACAAATAAATCAGAATCTTTGGCAGTTGCGACAGGCACAAAATTGGTAATATCGCTTGGTGTAATGATAACGCCGCAAGCGTGAATTCCAGTATTTCTGAGGTTTCCTTCAAGAATTTGTGCTTGTTGAATGGTTTCTCCACCCAAATCTTCAGATTTTGAAAAAGCCACTAATTCTTTGATTCTTTCGAAATCTTCTGGACGCAAAACTTTCTTGAAATTGACTTCTTCATCATTCAAAAAACGGGCTAAACTCCATTTCGAAGGAATTAGTCCCGGAATTAATTTGGCAATTTTATCGGCTTCGAATAATGGCAAATCCAAAACACGAGCCGTATCTCGAATAGCAGATTTTGCAGCCATTGTTCCATAAGTAACAATTTGAGCCACTTGACTTTTACCGTATTTATCAATTACATATTGCATTACTTTTCCGCGACCTTCATCGTCAAAATCGATATCGATATCGGGCAACGACACACGATCAGGATTCAAAAATCTTTCGAAAAGCAAGTTGTATAAAAGTGGATCAATATTCGTGATTCCCAAGCAATACGCAACGACCGAACCAGCCGCCGAACCACGACCAGGACCTACAGAAACGTCCATTGCACGAGCGGCAGCAATTAAATCCTGAACGATCAAGAAATAACCCGGATAACCAGAATTGGATATTGTGAGCAATTCAAAATCAATACGTTCTTCGATTTCTGGAGTTATTACTTTGTATCGTTTGTTTGCACCTATATATGATAAGTGTTTTAAGTATGCATTTTCACCACGAACGCCATTATCTTGTTCGTCTTCGGGTTCGAGAAAATCATCAGGAATTTCGAATTTCGGAAGCAAAACTTCTCGAGCCAAATTATAGATTTCGATTTTATCGACAATTTCAGATAAATTAGAAATTGCTTCGGGTAAATCGTTGAATAATTTTTTCATTTCGTCGCCCGATTTGAAATAATATTCTTGATTGGGCAATCCAAAACGGTAACCACGACCTCGACCAATTGGCGTAGATTGTTTTTCGCCTTCGCGAACGCAAAGCAAAATATCGTGGGCGTTGGCATTGTCTTTATTAATATAAAATGTGTTGTTTGTGGCAACAATTTTTACATTATTTTTTCGTGCTAAATCAACTAATGTTTCGTTAACTCTATTTTCATCTTCTTGATTGTGGCGCATTAATTCGATATAAAAATCGTCGCCAAATTCTTTTTTCCACCAAATTAATGCTTCTTCGGCTTGATTTTCGCCAAGATTCAAGATTTTGCTTGGCACTTCGCCATATAAATTTCCCGATAAGACTATTAAATCTTCTTTGTATTGTTGAATGAGTTTTCTATCGATTCTTGGCACATAATACGAACCTTCGGTGTGTGCAATCGATGATAATTTGGCTAAATTTAAGTAACCTTTTTTGGATTTTGCAAGGAAAACAACCTGATAACCGTTGTCTTTTACTTTTTTATTGGTATGGTCATCGCAAACAAAAAATTCGCAACCAACAATGGGTTTCATTGTTACTTCACTTGGTTCCTCGCCATTTTCGATGGCAGTTTTATTTTTACTTTCGGCAGATTTATTATGATTTAAAACATCACGAACAAAATGAAAAGCACCCATTAAATTGGCATAATCGGTTATTGCAACCGCTGGCATTTTTTGCTTTGCGGCGGCACCAACAAGCGATGCAATAGAAATAGTAGATTGCAAAACCGAAAACTGAGTATGATTATGTAAATGAACAAATTGCGTATCGGTTAAAACTTTTTTATTTTCCGATAATTCTTTTTTAGAAGCAGTTTTAGTTTCGTTTCCGCCCAATTGTTGGCGAATCTTGTCTGATGCTTCTTTGAGATTTATATGTTTTAGTCCAATTAGTTGAATTCCACGAGGATTTTTTAGTTGAAAATCTTCGAAATATTCCTGCTCGACTTCAAGTTCTTGTTTTGTGAATATTTCGGTACGAATTAATTCAAAAAAACAACGTGTTGTCGCCTCTACATCTGCAGTAGCGTTGTGCGCTTCCGAGAATGGTTTGTTGAATAAATATTGATGCAACTCGGTCAAAGTTGGCAATTTGAATTTTCCACCACGACCTCCAGGCAATTTGAGTAAACTTGCAGTGACTTCTGTACAAGTATCCAATATTGGCATTGACGACATTGGACTTTCGATTCCTAAACGATAGAATTCGCAACCCATAATATTGACATCAAAACCTAAATTTTGACCTACAATAAATTTTGATTTGGATAAGGCACTATTGAATTTTTCGAGAACTTCCGCCAATAAAATCCCTTCGGCTTGCGCCAATTCGGTCGAGATTCCGTGAATGCGTTCGGCATCATACGGAATATTGAATCCTTCGGGTTGAATTAAATAATCTTCATGTTCGATTATTTTGCCCATATCGTCGTGTAATTGCCACGCAATCTGGATGCAACGTGGCCAGTTATCGGTGTCAGAAATTGGTGCGCCCCAACGTTTTGGTAATCCTGTGGTTTCGGTATCGAAAATTAAGTACATATTATTTAAATCCTATAAAAAATTAGAAGTTCAAATTTATAGTTTTAAAATTGAGATGCCAATTTTAGTTATGAACAGAAAATGTTAGGATTTTTAGCGTTACCTTTTAAGATATTAAAAAAAATCCTTAATCTGCTCATCACTAAGTAGTTAAGGATTTTTAAGTACCCGGAACCGGAGTCGAACCGGTACGGTTTCCCACAGGTGTTTGAGACCAGCGCGTCTACCAATTCCGCCATCCGGGCATTAGCAGTTATGTATTT
>JAYUFL010000094.1:0-14097 GCA_043738745.1 Bacteroidota bacterium | reverse complement strand
TTACAATTACATAGAATATGATCGAAATAGGAAAATACAATACATTACAGATACTTCGCGATACAAAAGTTGGTTTATTTTTGGGAAATCCAGTTTTGGATCCAGAGGGAATTCATGACATTTTGTTGCCAAATAAATATGTACCAAACGAGTTCGAAATAGGGGAGGAGCTCATTGTTTTTGTATATCTAGATCATGAGGAACGCCCAGTTGCTACAACTTTAGAACCATATATTTTATTGAACGAATTTGCGCTTTTACGTGTAAATTATACCAACCAAATTGGTGCTTTTATGGATTGGGGAATGGAAAAAGATATTCTCGTTCCGTTTAAGGAGCAAGCGCGACCAATGGAAAAAGGAAAACGCTATTTGGTTTACTTATATATGGACGAAAAAACAAATCGTTTAGTTGCGTCGAGTAAAACCAATCAATTTCTTAAAAATGAAGAACTTACTGTCGAAAAATTTGAAGAAGTAGATTTGATAGTTTCACATATTACCGAAATTGGAATTAACGTAATCATCAACGAAAAACACAAAGGTTTACTTTACAAAGATGAGGTTTATGATGATGCGATTCGAACTGGAGACAGAATGATTGGTTTTATAAAAAACATTAGACCAGATAATAAAATCGATGTTTCTCTACAAAAACAAGGTTACGAAAGTATCGAACCCAATGCCGAAAAAATTCTGGATGAATTGCGTGCCAGCCGCGGTTTTTTGAGATTAAATGATAATTCGCATCCTGAAGATATCAAAACGGTATTGAAAATGAGCAAGAAAACGTTCAAAAAAGCAGTTGGCGCTTTATACAAAGATAAATTGATTGAGATAAAGGAAGACGGAATTTATTTGGTAAAAGAATAAAATAATTAAAACCTCAAGAAAGTGAAAAAAATATTGATTATAGTTATTACTACTTTATTTATTGTTTCTTGTAAACAAAATAAAATTGAAACAAGAGAAAACCCTCATTTAAAAAATTTTATTTCGAAATCAGTAATTCCGGAACAAGAGATTAATGATTTGAAATACGAAACCTATTCTAATTCACAATATAATTTTTGTGTTGACTACCCATCACAAATCTTGATTCCTCAAGGAGAGTCAGATTCACATGATGGACAACTATTTTTATCAAAAAATAAAGAAAATGAACTTCGAGTTTTTAGGAATTTCATTGATATCGGAGAAGAAAGCGAAATAGATTTGAAGATTCAATATGAGAAAGTAATAAAAATAAAACCAGAAAATATTACTTATAAAAAATTAGGGAAATATTTTTTTGTGATATCAGGATATACTGACAAAGGACAAATTTATTATCAGAAAACGTATCTTTTTGAGAGAGATTTATTTACATGTGCTTTGACTTACAACAAAAGTGAAAAAATACTTTACAACAAAATTGCAGAATATGTTTTCGAAAGTTTCAAAATGCCAAATGAACTATCAAAAATCTAAAACCAATAATTAGTAACTGCAAAAAATCCCAATCTTTAAAAATTTTAGATTGGGATTTTTCTATTTATTTCTCTCAAGAAACAAACGATAACATAAATAAAGTGTGATAATCATACTTTTAAAAAAATTAAAAATTATTAAAAAAAAACATCAGCAACTAATTTCTACTATTGTTTTTTTATCTTATGCGTTTTTGTCTTTGAAATAAAATCAATAAAATTGATGTCTTTTAATAATATACCAGCATTACTTGCCTATGGTTTATATATTTTTTAAAGATTATTGCATATAATTTGCGAATAAAATCCTTTTGTGTAACCAACGGGGCTTGCATTTTATTTTTCAAACAATCTAAATTTTTATGAATTATTTGCTCGTGGGTTAATTTTACTTCTGTTGAATATTCTGCTTTTCTAGTACAACTTGTAAAAAAAATCTCAAATAAAAGAGCGACAATCAAAAAAATGTGCTTCAAATATTCTTTTTTTAAGTTAATAAATCAGTGAATGAACTAATAATTGAAAGTCAAAATAAAAAATTGATTTTCAATACTTTAAAAGTAAATAATTATGAAACACAACAACGTTAAAATATTAAAAAGTTTTAAACTTTAACTATTTATAATAATATTTGGATTAATCTTCAACAATTCAGAAATAAAATTACTCGACATTTTTGGAGAAACATATACGTTTTCGGACTTATTATAAGTAATTATAAAGCCATTATAATCCAAAGCAGGTTTGAATGTTACAGGAGGATTCATTCCCGAAAATTTTTGAATTTTTAGAATACTTTGTATGTTAATTCTTCCACGAAAAGGTCCAGAGCGGTACAATAAATTTCCGTTTTTTATTACATATCTGGTGTCTAATAACGTCCAAATTATCAAAGAAATAACCAAGGATAATGCAACAATTGGAAACAAACCTAAATCGCCTCGGCGAATCCCTAAAATCAATAAAATCAGCATAGCAAGAGCAGTTGCCCATAGAATAAAAATGGTAAAAATATTTTTTGTAGATAAATAACGTTTCATGGTTTTTAAACGTAATATTGTTAATTAAGTTTTTAAAATTCTATAAATTCTATCGAAATATAATTTATTTTTACACAAAAATAATACATTTTAAATTATGATTGATTGGAAAAAAGTAAAAGATTTTGAAGATATAACATATAACAAATGCAATGGCGTTGCTCGAATCGCATTTAACCGTCCTAATGTTCGAAATGCTTTTAGACCAAAGACAACATCAGAGTTGTATCAAGCGTTTTATGATGCGCAAGAAGATACATCTATTGGAGTAGTTTTACTTTCTGCCGAAGGTCCATCAAGCAAAGACGGAATTTATTCTTTTTGTTCTGGCGGCGATCAAAATGCACGAGGACATCAAGGATATGTCGGCGAAGATGGGCAACACAGGTTGAATATTCTTGAGGTTCAAAGACTCATTCGCTTTATGCCAAAAGTAGTTATTGCTGTTGTTCCAGGCTGGGCAGTTGGTGGAGGACACAGTTTGCATGTGGTTTGCGATTTGACTTTGGCAAGCAAAGAACATGCTATTTTTAAACAAACCGATGCTGATGTAACTAGTTTTGATGGCGGATATGGTTCAGCCTATCTTGCTAAAATGGTTGGACAGAAAAAAGCCAGAGAAATTTTTTTCCTTGGCAGAAATTATTCTGCACAAGAAGCCCTAGATATGGGAATGGTAAATGCTGTAATTTCTCACGATGAACTAGAGCAAACTGCCTATGATTGGGCTCAAGAAATTTTACAAAAATCGCCAACATCTATCAAAATGCTAAAATTCGCCATGAATTTGACCGATGACGGAATGGTTGGGCAACAAGTTTTTGCTGGAGAAGCAACGCGACTTGCCTACATGACCGAGGAAGCCAAAGAAGGTAGAAATGCATTTTTGGAAAAAAGAAAACCTAATTTTGGAGATAACAAATGGTTGCCATAATCTTCTAGAAAGTAAAATAATCGAGTTACCAAATCAATATAAAAAATGAAACATTGGATTCAAGCCGCGCGTTTGCGCACATTACCTCTTTCGGTTTCGGGAATCATTATCGGAAGTTCTTATGCTTTACAAACAACAAAAAATATAAATGTATTAACCGAAAATTTTAACTGGAAAATTTTCGGATTAGCCTTGCTTACCACACTTGGATTACAGATTTTATCGAATTTTGCCAATGATTATGGCGATGGAGTTAAAGGAACTGATAACGAAGATAGGATTGGACCAAAACGAGCCATTCAATCGGGAGTAATTACTCCAAAATCAATGAAAAACGGAATTATTCTAACGTCGATTTTGACTCTTAATGTGGCTATTCTATTAATTTATTATGCTTTTAGAGATTCGAATATTGGTTATTCGATTTTTTTCTTAGCATTAGGAATCGCAGCAATAGTTGCAGCAATAAAATATACTATCGGAAATTCAGCCTATGGTTACAAAGGTTTTGGTGATTTTTTTGTATTTGTTTTTTTTGGATTAGTGAGTACCATTGGAGTTAATTTTTTGTATTCTAAACAACTCGATTTCAAATTATTTTTGCCAGCAACTGCTATCGGTTTTTTAAGTGTCGGTGTGTTAAATCTCAACAACATGAGGGACATTGCATCGGACACAAAAGCGCAAAAAAACACTATTGTTGTTAAAATGGGCAGCGAAAACGCAAAAAAATACCATTATTTTCTAATTATTTCCGCCATGATATTAATGATCGTTTTTGCCTGTTTGAACAAGTTTCATTTCAATCAATATTTGTTTTTGCTAGCATACATTCCGTTAACCAAACACATTCTAACAGTTTATAAAAATCAAGAACCACGATTGTTAGATTCCGAACTTAAAAAATTAGCATTAAGTACATTTGCACTTTCGGTGTTGACAGCAATATGTTTAATATTTTAATTATTAGAAATTCTTTCATCTTAAATATTAAAAAATGAAAAATAATTTTTTACTTCTAATGGTCTTATCATCCACTCCTTTTTTCGCTCAAAAAGATGGATACTGGGATAAAGAGCGTAACACAAGTAAACAAATTGTAGTTAAAGCAGGCGAAAGAATTATTATTAAATCCGAAGATTTTCCGAGAGGAACAACCGAATTTGTTTACCGAATTACACTTTTGGATGACAATCAGCAACTTTCTTCGAGTTTAGTCTCTTTACTTAAATCCGTTCCAGATCCAACGGGAATAAGTCAAGGTGCTGCTGGGGGTATTTTTTTGCTTTCGAAAGTTTCGGGCGACGATATGTGCAAATATGCATTATTTTCAGATTTAAAATCAGCCGATAATTATAAAGAAACAGGCAAGTCAGTAAAAGCCATTTTATTTCAAAATGAGCCAGTTGACAAAGATTCTAAACTCGTTAAATTAAGTTCTTCAAAAGAACTTTTAGACTCAAAAAATGTTTGGTTTGGTTTTGAAAGCCAAAATTGGATCATGCATGAAAAAATAGTACTCGAAATTGTGCCTTGGGTCGACAACGAATTACATAGAGGTTGGACTGCTGCAAATCGATTGGAACTTCTAAAAGATTGTAAAACTTCAGAAATTGCAAAAAAAATGATAAATTCTGATGTTTTTTGTGTCGGAATTTCAAATATAATTCAAAAAAAATACACCATTGATGAGTACGAAAAACTTTTGGAAATAGAAAAAAACAAACTTCTCAACGAAATTGGTTTTCAATGTTTAAATGATAAAACAACAAACATTACTGTTTTAAACACAATTAGAACTGATGCATTTCAATATTTTAAAAATGGTAATTATAATGCAGCAATTGATTTGCTGAATATTGGAATTTTTGATAATGGTAATGCAAAAGTGTTAGATTATAATTCACAAGGAAAGTATTATTTGTTTTCGAAACAATATGATAAAGCCTTAAAAATATTAAAAGATGGCGAAAAAATTGATATTTCGGAATTATTAATACAACTCAATTTAGCGCATTTATATCTTTTAATTGACGATTTTAGTTTAGCAAAAGAGTTGCATAAAAAATATAAAAACCAAAATGTAACTGCAACCGAAAGTTGGAAAGACAAAACCAAATCTGATTTCGAAGAATTTCAGAAATCAGGAATTGTCAATAGAGATTTCGATAGAATTATTAGAATTTTAGAAAATTAGATTTTCAACCTTAATCTTAACTTTTGGAAGCAACCCATCATAAATATAATCTTATTTTCAAACAAGCCTCTGGAACTTCAAGAGGTATTATGACCGAAAAAGAAACTTGGTTTTTGATTCTCAGAAATGAAGGCAAAATTGGAGTAGGGGAGTGCGGAATTTTGCGTGGTTTGAGTTGTGACGACAGACCTGATTATGAACAAAAATTGCAATGGACTTGCGACCATATTTATTTGGGAAAGGACAGACTTTGGGAAGCCTTGTTGGAGTTTCCATCAATACAATTTGGAATCGAAATGGCATTTCAATCATTGGAAAGTGAAACACCATTTTTATTGTTTCCATCGGAGTTTACAAACTGTCAAAAAAGCATCCTAATTAATGGTTTAGTTTGGATGGGAAAAGAGTCGTTTATGTTGGAACAAATTCAGCAAAAAATTGCTGACGGTTATAGTTGTATAAAACTTAAAATTGGAGCCATAGATTTCGATAAAGAATTACAATTATTACGCTATATCCGACAACATTTTAGCACAAATGAAATAGAAATTCGAGTCGATGCTAACGGCGCTTTTAATTCAAATAACGCTTTAGATAAATTAGTTCAATTATCTGAATTTGAATTACATAGTATTGAACAACCTATTGCTAAAAGCCAGCATGACACGATGGCAGATTTGTGTGAAACAAGCCCAATTTCGATTGCGTTAGATGAAGAACTAATTGGTGTATTTTCTATCGAAGAAAAAGAGGAATTATTGTTCAAAATTAAGCCTCAATACATTATTTTAAAGCCTAATTTTATAGGTGGTTTTCGTGGTACTAAAGAATGGATTTTGCTAGCAGAAAAACATCAAATAAAATGGTGGATTACTTCTGCTTTGGAGAGTAATATTGGTCTAAATGCTATTGCGCAATGGACGTTTTTGCAACAGAATTTAATGCCTCAAGGGTTGGGAACTGGAGCACTTTATACCAACAATTTTGATTGTCCTTTGCAAGTTTCAAACGGACAATTATGGTACGAAAAAGATACAAAATGGGATTTTAATTTTGATGATTTTAAATAAAATGATTACTTTTTCATGTAAATTTCTAAAGATTTTTGAGCAGTTTCTCGTATTTTATTTTTCATAAAATTTGTCCAACCAAACAAAAAACCTTTCCATCCAAGTGCTTGCTTTGACCATTCGTACAAGTCAAAATTATCCGTATGTTTGATAATTAATCCGTCTCGAAATTCGAATTTTGCATCAATTACATTCACAACTTTTCGATTAGTTTGACTAAAATTATAGGTTGCAATCCATTTTGCATTTCCTGAAAAGTCATCTGCAATTACGTCAGAAAAAGTAATATGAATGTTTCCTTTGCTTCTTTCGATTAACATTTGCCACATTTTATTCGCTGATTCTCCGTGCAAAACTCCAAATACAGGATCTTCGAATTGAATGTTTTGATGATAGCAACTTGCCATTTCTTTAAAATCGGATTTAGAAAAAGCAGTATAAAATTTGTTGATTAATTCTTTATTAGGATTCATTTTAAATTTTTTAGAAAACGAATATAAACAAAAAATCCCAAATCTTTCGAAATGGGATTTGATAAATATTTTTTGTAAATACTAGAATTGCTCTCTTCCCGCAAAATGAAAAGCACCTTCGATAGCAGCATTTTCATCGCTGTCAGATCCATGAACAGCATTTTCTCCAATAGAAGTTGCGTAGGCTTTTCTGATCGTACCATCTGCAGCATCTGCAGGATTTGTGGCACCAATCAAAGTTCTGAAATCATCAACTGCATTGTCTTTTTCAAGAATTGCAGCAACAATTGGTTCACGAGACATAAATTCTACTAATTCACCATAGAATGGTCTTGCTGCGTGAACAGCATAGAATGCTTGAGCATCTGCAACTGTTAGTTGTGTTAATTTTAGAGAAACAATTTTAAAACCACCATTTGTGATCATTGCTAAAATGTTTCCGATATGCCCATTTGCTACTGCATCTGGTTTAATCATTGTAAAGGTTCTATTTGAAGCCATTTTGTTGTTTTTTAATTTTGTGCAAAAATAGTCTATTTAATTGTATTATGATTAAATTTTTACTAAAAAATTCTAAATGGTTGTTGGATTAATTTGTGTTTTAAAATTATTTTTTAATCCGTTTTAAAGCATTTGAAAAATTGTATTGGAAATACGTTTATGTTAAAAAAATGAGTTTATTAATAAAAAATGAATATTTGTAAACAAAAACCGCCATTAATTTAAAATAGAAATTAATGGCTTTTCTTGTTTGATGTAAAGAAATTAATTCAAAATTTTTACGTGACTGTCATCGATTTTGTATTTTGTAATAATCTCTTCATAGGATAATTGACTCAAAACTGCACTTTTATTTTTGTATTCGGCTGGAACAATTACCAATCGAAATGTTTGATTAGTTCGAAATTCCAATGGAATAGTTCCTAAATCATTACCTTCTATAAAAATACTCACATCGTATTGAGTAAAATCGAAATCAAATTTATAATCTAAAGTTCCATTCGGGAAATAATAGGTTTGAGGAAGTGGTTTCCAAATGGCTGTTCCATTATTAGTTACTCCGTTTTGTTTAAAGGCTAAAATAACATCTGTAGTATAGGTTTTTTGATTAAAAGTAATTAGGTTACTAAAATTATTTGATGCAGTAAACGATTTACCATAAATATCGATCACTTGACTCAATGGAGCATCTTGACCATTTTGTCCAGAAACTCCTTCAGGACCTGCACAACTTTGTAATCCTAGAAATCCGATGGAAGTTAAAAGTAAAAATATACGTTTCATTGTGTTAAAATTTAATTGGTTCAAAATACTATATCCATTAACTATGCCAAAGTTTTTTTTTAAGAAAATTTTAGTATTCTGCGGATTAAATAATTCGATTACAATAGTTGTTTTAAAAAATATAAAATCAAAAAGGAAGATAAATTAACTAAATTACAACTGTTATAATGCCAATTCAATAGCATTCGTAAATAAATCTTCGAGCGAAATTCCTGCAACTTTGGCTTGTTGCGGAATGAGACTTTCTGTTGTTAAACCCGGAATTGTGTTCATTTCCAACATAAAAGGTTCGTTGTTTACGATAATAAATTCGCTACGCGAAAAACCTTTCATTTTCAAAATATCGTAAGCACGTTTTGCAATTGCTCCAACTTTTTCGGTCATTTTATCCGAAATTCTGGCTGGAGTAATTTCTTGAGATTTACCAAGATACTTGGCCTCGTAATCAAAAAAATCATTTTCGGAAATAATTTCAGTAATTGGTAAAACGGTTGTTTTTCCTTTAAAATTAATTACTCCAACCGATACTTCTGTTCCGTCGAGAAAACTTTCGATAATAATTTCGTTGTCTTCTTTATAAGCAA
Organism: Bacteroidota bacterium; assembly: GCA_043738745.1. Taxonomy (GTDB): domain Bacteria; phylum Bacteroidota; class Bacteroidia; order Flavobacteriales; family Flavobacteriaceae; genus Flavobacterium. The sequence goes on along the minus strand of JAYUFL010000094.1, from coordinate 5,047 downwards.
CTTCAATAGCAATTAGCAATTCGACTTCGGCTTTTACTTTGGAAATTCCAAAACTCGACCCCGATTTGTTAGGTTTTACAAAACAAGGCAAACCTACTTTTGCTACAATTTCGGAGGTGTCGATAGGTTCACCTTTATTAAGGTAAAAAGAAGTTGCCGATTTGATTCCGTAGGGTCTCAAAACCGATAATAAATCACGCTTATTGAATGTTAATGCTGCTTGATAATAATCGCACGAAGTTTGCCGAATATTCAATAATTCGAAATAGGCTTGCATGAGACCATCTTCGCCTGGTGTACCGTGAATTGCATTGAAAACACAATCAAAAGTAATTTTAGTTCCGTTTACAGTAGTCGAAAAATCGTTTTTATCAATTGCAAATTCTTGATCTTTATCGTCAACATAAACCCATTTCTCTTTGAAAATATGAATCCGAAATGGATTAAATTTATTTTTATCGAGGTTTTGATATACAACATTTCCACTGGTTAGCGATATTTTATATTCGCTAGAATATCCGCCCATGATTATGGCTATATTTTTCATTTTATTTGATTTTTTTAGTTTAAACATCTTTTTTAGCCCTGATAAAAGCGATATCCCACACTTTTGGACGTGAATTTAGCAGATAGCAGGAAATAACTTAGAATAATTTTTAAACAAAAATATCATTTTTTTTGAAACAATATAGTACTAGGATTTTATATATTTGCAATAAATAAAAAAATATGAGTTTACGTAAATATTTGACTAGTCCTGTTTTTTTTGGACAAATTTTGATTGTTCTAATTATATTGGGAACTATCGGTTTTTTGTTCGTGCAATGGCTGAGTTATGCAACCAATCACGGCGAAGTAGTTGTGGTTCCAAATCTTGCTAAAATGAGCACTCAACAAGTTGAGGATAAGTTAGATGCGTTGAATTTAGAATATGTACTTTTGGACACTATGGATTACAATCCTGAATTTCCAAAATTATCAGTTGTAGAACAAGATCCTGTGGCTGGAACTGGTGTAAAATCTGGACGAAAAGTCTATATTAAAATAAATGCTAGTAGTTACGTGATGGTGAGAATGCCCGATTTGGTGCAACAAACCTACCGCCAAGCGGTTCCAACTCTAAAATCGTTAGGTTTTAATGAAGGTGAGAAAATTTATCGCCCAGATATTGGAAAAGATATGGTTTTAGAAATGCAATGTAACGGAAAAATTTTAAAAGCGGGAGACAAAATCTTGAAATCATCCAAAATCGACTTGGTTTTAGGAGACGGAAAAATTGGCTTTGCGGAAGAAGTTGTCGATAGTTTAAATGTTCCAATTGCACCCGTAAATTTAGAAACCCCAAAAAATGAATAATAGTCCAGAAGAAATTATTGACGACGAATTGTTCGAACATTTTAGATTTGAAGTTCCAAAAGGGCAAGAATTCCTTAGAATTGATAAATATTTAATGAATATGATTCCGAATGCAACTCGAAATAAAATTCAGAATGCAGCAAATTCGGGAAATATTTTTGTAAATAATTTGCCAGTAAAATCGAATTATAAAGTCAAACCACTCGATTTACTTCAGGTTATGTTGTCGCATCCGCCATTTGAAAATAGAATTGATCCCGAAGATATTCCGCTAGATATTGTTTACGAAGACGATGCTTTTTTATTGATAAATAAACCCGCAGGATTGGTTGTTCATCCCGGTCACGGCAATTATACTGGAACTTTGGTGAATGCTTTGGCGTTTCATTTCAAAGATTTGCCTATGAACTCGTCCGAAAGACCTGGGTTGGTACACAGAATTGACAAAGACACAACTGGACTTTTGGTTATTGCCAAAACCGAAGTAGCAATGACACATTTAGCGAAGCAATTCGAATTTAAAACCTCTGAACGTGAGTATATTGCACTTGTTTGGGGAAATGTAAAAGAAGATTCGGGTAGAATCGAAGGTAACATTGCTCGTCACGTAAAAGACAGAATGATGATGCAAGTTTTCGAAGATCCAGAAATTGGAAAACCAGCCGTTACACATTACAAAGTTTTAGAACGTTTTGGTTATGTTACGTTGGTTTCTTGCAAATTAGAAACAGGAAGAACGCATCAAATTCGGGTTCATCTCAAATATATTGGTCATACTTTGTTCAACGACGCTCGCTATGGTGGCGATTTGATTCTGAAAGGAACAACATTCACAAAATACAAACAATTTATTGATAATTGTTTCAAAGCCTTGCCAAGACAAGCATTGCACGCTAAAACATTAGGATTTGTGCATCCAACAACTGGCGAAATGATGCGTTTTGATACCGAATTACCACAAGACATGCAAGATTGTATCGAAAAATGGAGAAATTATTCGACTTCTCATTCCGTCGAGGATGACCAAAATAATTAAGGTTTATTTTTTTGTCAAAGTTGCACTTAATTCCAAAGAAATTGCTGAACGCTCTAGTTTGAGTTTTCCAGACATAGTTTCGATAATTACAGTTGTTGCGGATAGTTCTGAAATTTTTCCGTGAATACCGCTTTTTGTAATAATTTTATCACCAACTTTTAGAGCCGAATCGAATGATTTTTCATTTTTAGCCTTTATTTGATTTGGTCTCACCATAAAAAAGTAGAATACTGCAATCATGGCAGCGATTTGAATGTATAAAATATAATTTCCCATTGTTGTTTTGTTTTTATTTTGTTTTTAAATTTATGTTTACATTAACCCTCGTCCAGTTTTTATAAGTCTATTATTTGCTTGAAATTCTTTTACCAAATTATCTAAAATTCCATTTATAAACACACTACTTTTTGGTGTTGAATATTCTTTTGCAATTTCAATATATTCATTAATAGTTACTTTTGCAGGAATTGAAGGGAATTTTAATAATTCACAAATTGCCATTTTTATAATTATGGTATCAATTTCTGCAATTCGTTCCGTATCCCAATTTGGTGTTTTGTCGGCATATTCTTTTGCAAATTCGGTTTCATTTAATACCGTTTTTCTAAACAATAAACTCACAAACTCTTTGTCATCAGAATCTTTGTAGAGTTTTGGAACTGAAAACTTACTATCTTGTTTCGTTTGTAAATCGTCTAACTGTTTAGCAATGAGAGTATTTACTAATGGAATATCATCTATCCAAGTTAATTTATTGTCTTCGAAATATTCATATAATTTCTCGTTAGGAACCATAATTTCTTCGAAAATATATCCTACAAAACGTTTATCTTCATCGAAAGATGTGGTAGAATTAGACATATATTTTTCGTAAATGCTACTTTGTTTTATCTCTTCCAAAAGAATTAAAATATAATCGTCGTTTAAAGACCAAGTATCGATTTTTCTAGTTTCTAAAGCAATGCTTAGCGAATTATTTTCTGATAAAAATTCTAAAACGCGATTGTTTACAAACTTTCTATTTGGATTTTTCTCTTCTTTGGTTGCCAAATGTTTTTGACTACTTTTTTCAAGAAAAACGATTTCTCTGTTTCTAATTTCTATAATTGCCGACATCATTGTCAAATACAAATCTTGAATGTTTTCGATACTGAAATAAAGAAATTTTTCGAGTTTTTCCAAATCATCAGATCCGTTTTGATGCATTGCATAAATTGTTTGCATCACTTTTGAACGAATGTGTCTTCTGTTTACCACTTTATAAGAACTTTTAAAATTATATTAAATTATTTTTTTGCAAAAATAGCAATAATAACGTAAATTCGGATTATTTTGAGTTTTCTTTTCGTCTTTCGTCGATTCTATTTTGTGCAATCGTCAACGCTGCTTGGTGTGATGTTAGATTATTTTTATCCGCAAAATCAAAAATTTCTAAAGTTGTGTTGTAAATATTTTCGGTTTTACGCATAATTTCAGCACGGTCGTAATCTGCGATTTCTGCATAAACATTAATAATTCCTCCTGCGTTTATTAAAAAATCGGGTGCGTACACAATACCTCTTTCTTTTAGAATTGCACCATGAATATTTTCGTTAGCCAATTGATTGTTGGCTGCACCAGCAATTATTTTTGTGTTTAAGCGATAAATAGTGTCGTCGTTTATTGTTGCTCCAAGTGCACAAGGCGCGTAAATGTCAACTTCGGTTGCATACATATCGTTTCCATTATATATTTTTGCTCCATATTTTTTACCTACTTCTTCCAAACGAGTTTCGTTAATATCCGAAATAGTAACGATAGCCCCTTCTTTAGTTAAATAGTCAACCAAAGTTTCTCCTACATGACCGATCCCTTGTACTAAAACCTTTTTTCCGTTAAGGTTATCCGAGCCAAATTTGTATTTTGCTGCGGCTTTCATTCCCACAAAAACTCCAAAAGCAGTAACTGGAGACGGATTTCCTGCTCCTCCACGACTTTCGGAAATTCCTGTAACATAAGGCGTTACGTCACGAACAATATCCATGTCTTTGGTTTCCATCCCGACATCTTCGGCGGTAATATATCTTCCTGACAACGAATGTACAAATTCACCAAACTTGCGCATTAATTCGGGGGTTTTTTGTGTTTTTGCATCGCCGATAATCACGGCTTTACCTCCTCCTAAATTTAGTCCTGTGATGGCTGCTTTATAAGTCATTCCTCGGGATAATCGCAAAACATCGTTTAATGCTTCGTATTCGTTGGCATAGTTCCACATTCTGGTTCCACCAAGTGCTGGCCCCATAACCGAATTATGTATTCCGATTATTGCTTTTAAACCCGTATCTTTGTCATTGCAAAAAACAATTTGTTCGTGATTATCGAATGAAATTTGACCAAAAACGGGGTTTAATTTTTGAAAATCTTGTACTGAAATTTTTTCTGAAGTCATAGCAGATGTTGATTAGAAAATTTATTTAAAATAAAAGCAAATTTAATATTATAATCAAAACAAAGGCTATTTTTGTATTAAAAATTATCAAATTACGATTAAACAATTACTTTTTTACATTATATCTCAATTTTAACGAAATAAAGCATCATATCTAAACTCATATAATATAAACAATGAAAGAATTACAATATATTAACAAATATTTCATAAAATACAAATTT
>JAYUFL010000093.1:0-5157 GCA_043738745.1 Bacteroidota bacterium | reverse complement strand
ATGTATTTTTGAAATTCGGAATGCTCGTCTAATTCGGCTGAAATCTTTTTAACAATTTTATCAATTCCATTTACAGAGGTTACTTTGATTTTTTGATTCACTAACTTTGGACACCAAACAATCTCGACTAGTTTTTTTTCGACTTCGGATTTCGAATTGCCATAAATTTTCTTAAAAAATTCTTCATTTCTATATCGACCAGCATCGTTTATTTTCCCAAGTTCATAAGTATAATTAAATTGATCTTCAATATCAGGATTTTCTAATCGTTCAAAATCAGTTTTTTCTTTTAAATCATCATATATCATGGTATATTTATCCTTTAAAACTAATGTATTTTCATTGTAACTCCAAATTAAATTTGGATACACTTTCATTAATTTCTTGATGTTAACAGGCAAATCATCTCTACGCATGTCAACTTGCGAGAAACAATTCATAAAAAACAACAAAAAAAAGAAATTTTTCATTTAAAATCGTTTCAATTGATTTGTGTCAAAAGTCCATTCTGGAGTTTGCAAAGTCGAAGGAATTTGAGCAGAATACCAACAAAATTTGTTGTTACTGCTAATACTTGGATTGAGCAAAATTTGTAATTCTTGTGCTGGCATATAACTTTGTGCAATCATAAAAATTTTCAAATTATTTTTAGGATTTACTGCAACATCAACAACAATAACAGCATGTCCAGGAAATCCGCCTTTGATAAAAACATCACCAATTTGCAAATCAGAAACGGGTATTGATTTCATTTCTTTTGATAAAGACGCTGTGCCTGCATAATTAAAAATCATTTCCATGTAACTCCAATACGTTTCATAACTGTCTAATGGTTTTGCAGATTTGACCCACGAAGTTTTATTCCCTTTTACAACAATTCTATAACCATCTCGCCATTTAGAATAATCTACCCGAAATCCATTTGTAAAGTTAAAATGAATCAAGTCATATTGTTTTTGCTTAAACAAATAGTCGGCTCGAAGACGCATAACAGCATCTGCGCATTGATGCAAATCTTTGTTTCCAATGGGCAAATCGACCACAGCATCATAAACATTATTGTTTGCTTTAGAAGTTCCATTATAATATTTCACTAAGCTTCCTGATGGTTTTAATGGTAAATTTCGAAGGAAATTTCCAAAAGAATCTTCCGTTTCATTAGTTCGAATATAACCTAGCGGAACAGAAAATCGGGTTTGAATTGTGTTTCCTTGCTGTTGAATTATTCCCAAGTTTGGTTCTTTACTTTTAAAACTGAAAAATAAATAAGTACAAATCAAAAAAATAACTACGGTTGCAATTGCTGTTTTCATAATTTAATTTTTTTTGCCACAGATTTTTAATTCGTAATTGAATTATAGCATTCCATTATATTTCCTCAAAAACCATTCCGTTGCCAGAGAAATTGCTATTAAAACCAACATCCAAACCAAATCAATGAAAGGAGTTTTCTTGACAACCGTTTTTTCAATCGCTTTATAACTTTCGTTTTCTAGCAAGGTTTTAATTAAATTGTCGACTTGGCTCGGCGAAAAAACTTTTCCGTTCGTTTGTGTTGCCAAAAGTTTCATTTTTTGCAAATCTGGGTTTACAAATTGTTTTTCGATATCAAAATCTAAAATCTCAAAATATCCGTTATAAACCGAATTCGAATTCAATTCTTTTACAGAAAATGTGTATTGACCAGCCAAAAGTCCATCTAGATTGACTTTGAAAGCATTATTGGTTTTCAATAAGTCGTATCTTTTAATTTGTTTTGTGTTTTTATTTGAAACTGAAATTGTTAGTCGTGCTTTTTCATCAAATTCATAGTTTTTATTAAAAAATTGGGCTGTGATTTCTAAAGCATCACCCGAATTATAGAAGTTTTCGTGGTTAACAACCAATGATTTTTTTGAATTATTCGAAGCCAAAAACTGAATAGTTTTATCTATAAAAACATCAAACTTTTCAAAAGATTTAGAATCTACATGACTTTGCAAGCGCCATTTCCAAATATTTTCGCCAAATAGAAATGCCGAACGTTTACCTTGGTTTTCTGTAAAAGCCAACAAAGGCGAATTCGTTTCGATATTTCTAATTTTAGAAGAAAGCAATACGTTTACATTCCCTGATGTTGTGATGGTTCCAAACGCATTTTGCAATGGTGGAAATGTCTTAAAACCAATGTCATCTATCGCAAAAACATTGAATTGAGATTCGAAATTAGCCAAATAATCTTCTCTTTGACCGCTCATTTTGAAATCGAAATTGGTCTGATATTGATTCAGAAAACCAAAATCTGTATTTGTTCCAGTAATGATAAATGAATTGATACCTACTAATTTATTGGTTTCGAAAACTGACTTAAATTCAGATGTTGGTTGATAGAAAATTAACACATTATAATCTTGTAAAGACTTTATTTCATTTGGATTTACAATGGTTACTTTGCGTTGAATATTAGTTTCAATTGCTCGTTTCAAAGCACTAACATCAGGATGATTAATTGCAGTTACAAGGGCAATATTAGTTCGTTGATCAATCACTTCGACTGCAAAGTTTTTGGTGTTGTTGTACAAATTCTTTTCTGGTTCTTTCGAAGAAATAGTCGCTTTAAAAATTTGTAATCCAACATTGTTTGCAGGCAACAAAACACTCACAATGGCAGATTTTTTTGATGGCGAAAAAGAAACAGTTTGCGTTGATAAAATAGTTTTCCCTTGCGAAATATTGAAATTTGCATTCACAGATTTGTTTCCAGAATAATGAAAAAAAATTTCTACAGGAAACTTATTTTTCTGAAAAGCATATTTATTTACGTTAAGTTGGTTGATTTTTATGTCTAAAAAAGTAGTCGTATCGCCCAAAATCATTGGATAAACCTTGTTGTTAGTATCAAAACTATAGGCATAATCATTTCCCGAAGTTTGGTTTCCGTCAGAGATTAAAACCGTTGGAAAAGATTTGTTTTTATTAATACTTTTTAAATTTTTTGCAACCTTGTCAATGTTAGTTTGTTTTCCTATGAAATCGAGTTTCTCGAGCGTTTGAAATTCACTATCGAATTGATAATTCTGTATTTCGAATCGATTCAATAATGCAGCATTTGTAGAAAGTTTTGTAAACAATTCTTCTGATATTTTATTAGATTTTAAATCAATTATAGAACTCGAATTATCGACAACAATTGGCAAAGGCGTTTTTACTGTTTCGAAAGTTTTTCGAGAAATTATTGGATTTATCAACAAAAGCAAAATCCCAAAAATAGAAAAAAACCTCAAAAAAGCCAAAAATACCGTAATTTTTGTCTTATTTGGGTTTTTATAAAAATAGTGATAAAACGACAATCCGCCTGCAATTGCTATAGAAAGTAGTATTAAAAGAATTGTAGATGTTGTCATAATGTATTGCAAAAATTATAAATTATGAATTATAACTCATGATTTATAACTGATAATTTATTTATGTAAGCATTCCGCCATCAACATTCAGAACTTGACCTGTAACATAAGCGCTCAATTCGCTTGCCAAGAACACACAAACATTCGCAACATCTTCGCAAGTTCCACCACGTTTTAGAGGAATTCCGTCTCTCCAACCTTGTACAACATCGTCGTTGAGTTTTGCCGTCATTTCGGTTTCGATGAAACCAGGAGCAATTGCATTGCAACGAATATTGCGTGAGCCTAACTCCAAAGCCACCGATTTTGTAAACCCAATTACTCCCGCTTTTGAGGCAGCATAATTAGTTTGACCCGCATTTCCCTTCACTCCAACAACACTACTCATATTAATAATAGATCCCGAACGTTGTTTCAAAAAAGTTTTCTGAATTGCTTTGGTCATGTTAAATACTGACTTCAAATTCACGTTAATCACTTTATCAAAATCCTCTTCAGACATGCGCATAAGCAAATTGTCTTTGGTAATTCCAGCGTTATTTATCAAAATATCAACTGTTCCAAATTCGGCTAAAACAGCCTCAACAAAGGTTTGGGCTTCGTTAAAATCCGCCGCATTAGATTGATATCCTTTGGCTTTTATACCCATAGCATTCAATTCGGTCTCGAGCGCCTGTGCCGATTCTACAGATGAACTATATGTAAATGCTACGTTTGCACCATGCTTTGCAAAAACCTCAGCAATTCCTTTTCCAATTCCGCGGCTTGCGCCAGTGATAATAGTCGTTTTTCCTTCGAGTAATTTCATGATATTTTTATAATTTTTAATACAGATTTACAAATATATAATTTTTGTTTGTTTTATAAAAAAAAGCGTTACAATTCGTAACGCTTTTTTGATTTACTCTTTTTTAGAAAGCAACATTCCACTTCGGCAGTTTACCAGTTTCGTCGAGAAAGTTTTGAAGAATTTGACCTTCTATAAACGTCGGGATTACTTTGTTTTTGTCATTGAATGTATCGTACCAATAAACTTCTAATTTTTCGATATTTTCAATTTTCATTTGTGCTGGCCAAGAATATTTTCTGCCTGTTTTTGCAAATTGATGTCCATTTACAATTTTGTCGAACATGCCACCATTTTTACTTTTTAAAGTTCCATCGTTTTGAATAGTTCCTGTGGAGCCAACCATAATTAGTTGTTTCGATTCTTCTTTCACTTCATAAACTAAAAATATTCCGTTAACATTTTCAGAGGTATTACATACATTTTCTAAATCATCATTTATTGTAAATGAGAAACTATTCTGATTTTTAAATTTTTTTAATTCTTTGTACATTATTTAATTTTTTTATTTGATAAGTTCAATCATTATTGAATAACTTTTTATAAAGTGTGTAAAAATACACTAATTTTTTGATAACATGTATACTAAAAAACGAATATTCAATTAGTAAAATAGTTTGATTTGTTAATTTAATTTGTAACAAATTCGAAATATAATCGTCCTATTAAAAACTAAATTATTCAATTTTGGAAACTATTCTCTCAATAAAAAATCTTCATAAAAAATACGGAAAAGTTCATGCCGTAAATAATGTTTCGCTCGAAATTAGAAAAGGAAATGTGTATGGAATTCTTGGTCCAAATGGCTCAGGAAAATCTACAACTTTAGGAATTGTTCTAAATGTAGTTAATAAAACCTCGGGAGAATATTTATGGTTTGATGGAAAAATGGAAACTCACGCTGCGTTAAAAAAAGTAGGAGCAATT
>JAYUFL010000092.1:0-1836 GCA_043738745.1 Bacteroidota bacterium | reverse complement strand
ACTGCAATTATGGCTGCTCGTTTGTTTGGATTGGCTGCTAAAAAGTTTTTGGCATAAATAATTCCCGAAATTCCTGCGGCACAACCCATTTCAGTAACAGGCAGACGCACAATGTCTTGGCGTAATTTTAATTTATTAATCAAATAGGCATCAAGCGACGGAATCATAATTCCGGTGCAACTTACGGTGATAATATAATCGATACTTTCGGGTTGCCAATTGGCTTTTTTGAGTGCTTTTTCTAAAACTTTTTCGCCTAAATCTATTACTTCGCGAACATAAATATCATTTCTTTCTTCGAATGAAGTTTTTGTAAAAACCTCGATTGGATCCATTATAGAATAGCGTTTATCAACCGCTGCTCCTTCGAAAATTTTCTTGACTTTACGAATAAAACGATTGTCTTGATTGACTAACCAAGCATCTAGAAATGGAATAATTTCCTCGGTAGATCTAGAATATTTTGGTAATTGCTTGGCAACTGATATTATTTTTACACTCATATTTAATTTCAAATTCAAATTTCAAAAAGAAACTTGATGATAAATTTTTATACTTTTTAAACTTTTTGTATTATCCATTGATAGCGGAAAGCCCATTTCCAATGAATTTTATACTTTTTTAATTTTAATTTTTCCGAAAAATCAATTAGTTCTTGCTTTTTGAAACCTCTCAAAATTGATGTTAATCCGTCTTGTTTGGTCATATTATTTAAGCGAAAAATAAAACTTAAACCTTGAAATAATCGATAAGCAATTGCGCTTCTTTGTAAATCATTAATCACTATTCCAATGCTTGAATTGGCATTAAAAATATTTAATAATTCGATAATTTCATTTTTTTTAAAATGATGTAAAGTCAATGTGCACAATACAATATCGTATTTTAATTCACTAAAAGGTTTATCAAAAATATCTTCGCATTTATAACTTATATTCGAATAATTCTTGGACAATTTTTTAGCATAATTTATTGTAAATGAATTGGCATCAATACCAATTAAATTAAATTTCAAATTATTTTTAGTTCCATAATCGGCTAAATTTCGCAACATATTTCCGTTTCCACAACCTACATCTAGAATTATAATTTCGGTTTGTTTCGGAATGTTATTCAGCAATTTTTCAACGCCTTGTAAAGTTAGTTGGTTTCCACCAAGAAGTTGATTTATTTTTGCAATTTTATCTAAAGCATCACGCAAAATTTCACCTTCCATGGCAAAATCGTCCATAATTTCAGGATTTTCGGTTCGGAATTTTGTGTTTATTAACATTAAATAGGTTTTCCGTGGGTTTTTTTTATAATTATTGGTAACATAAATGGAAACAAAATCAATATACGCATTAAGATTCCTGATAGTTTTGGTTTTTGCAAAATGTTAGCAATAAATCTTCCCGTTTTCAATCGATTTTTGAAATTAAAATTCCATTTTTTATGGTAATTTTTTTCCAATTCTGCTCTTGATTTAATTTCATTTGCATAAAATTTCCCTATTAATTCAGAGACTATTTTCGCACTATGAATTGCCATTGCCATTCCGTTTCCACACAGCGGATGTATTAATCCAGCAGTATCGCCAATCATTAAAACATGGTTTTCGACATTTTTTTTCTTCTCGAAACAAATCTGACTTATAGTAATTGGTTTCTCGAATAGTAATGTAGCATTTTGGAAAAATTGTTTTAAAAATGGATTTTTAGAAACTACAAATTTCTGATAATCATCTACATTTTTATATTTTTTAAAACTTTCATAATCGGCAAGATAACAAACATTTATTTTATCATTTTCGACTTTTGAAACGCCACAATAACCACCTTCAAAATTATGTAAACC